>NZ_CAWUDM010000012.1:0-90916 GCF_963920855.1 Nostoc sp. CCY0012
TAGTTCTTGCCTGAGAAGCTACCACCCTTAAGCTCTCAAAGTCAACACCCTAGATGCATTCTGGGGAAACTGGTGAAATCAAAGCGCTAGATTTTCGGGAACGCGCACCCATCAAGGCCACAAAAGATATGTACCTGGATGCAACAGGTAAGGTACGTCCCAATGCAAGTGTCAATGGTCATTTGGCGGTGGCGACACCAGGGACGGTAGCAGGTATGTATGAAGTGCATCGTCGTTATGGTAAGTTACCTTGGCAAGAGGTAATGAAACCTGCGATCGCTTTAGCTAAGGATGGCTATATTCTCAGGCGGATTCTATCTCCTCGTTATCTGCAAGTCAGTGAGTCTTCCAGACACCCAATTTTCGACAATCCAGCAGCGCGGGAAATTTTCACTCGTAACGATGAATTTTATCAACCAGGAGAAAGACTGGTACAGCATGACTTGGCTCGAACTTTAACAGAAATTGCCCGCAATCCCCAAAGTTTTTACACAGGTGGTATTGCTTGGGCGATCGCCTCTGATATGGCCAAAAATGGTGGTTTAATTACCCTAGAAGACCTTAAAGCTTATAGACCAATTTGGCGCACTCCTGTGTGTGGCAAGTTCCGTCAAGCAAAAATCTGCTCAATGCCACCACCTTCATCGGGGGGTGTTCATTTATTGCAGATGTTAAATATTATTGGTGAAACTGATTTTAAGTCTTTAGGTTGGCGTCATCCCGATGCTTTGCATTTAATGATTGAAGCCATGAAGATTGCTTATGCCGATCGCTCAGTACATTTAGGTGATCCCGATTTTGTCAAAGTCCCTGTACAACAACTAATCAGTCCAGAATATGCCCAAAAACGTCGTCAAGAAATTGATATGGAAATGGCGAAACCGGCATCCAAGGTGCAGCCAGGAAATTTCAACTCTTTCCCCACTCCCCACTCCCTATTCCCTATTCCCACTCTCATTAAAAGTGAATCTACTGAAACCAGTCATTTAACCGTTGTCGATGCACAACGTAATGCGGTCAGTCTCACATTCACCATTAATTTAGGCTTTGGTGCCAGTGTCGTCACACCGGGGACAGGGATTATTCTCAACAACGAAATGGATGACTTCGCTGTTGCACCAGGAGTGCCGAACGCTTTTGGTTTAATAGGTAATGAAGCTAATGCGATCGCACCTGGCAAAACTCCTTTATCTAGTATGACTCCGACAATAATCACAGAGAATGGCCGCCTGCGGATGGCGGTGGGTACTCCTGGTGGTAGCACCATTATCACTCAGGTATTACAAATTATCCTGAATGTGCTGGAATACGAAATGGATATTGGGGCCGCTGTGTCCGTTTCCCGCATACATCATCAGTGGTTACCCGATAATTTAGGTGTGGAACGTTGGGGATTAGATGCACTAACTTTGCAAGAGTTACGCCGTCGCGGACACAATATTAATGAGATTAATTCTTGGGGTAATGCTAACGCGATCGTTGTCACCAAAGATGGCAATTTAGAAGGTGCCGCCGATCCTCGCGGTGAAGGTTTCCCCAAAGGTTGGTAAATTATGAATTTTGCAGTCTTGATTCGACATAGCTGCTGCTACCAAATTCGTTTGCCCGTGCGCTATGTACTAGAGTCCAGCCTGCTTTCAGAAGTTTTTGATAAGTTGCCCAACCTTTAGATCCACCAGGAATTTGGTAATCTGGTACTGCAAATTGAGGAAAAGCTGTGTAGGGTCGCCAAGGCTGATTAGGTGAGGCTTGCAAATGCAAAATTTTCTCTCCATCACTGCCGGACTTAGATAACCAGCACATTTGTCGCTGCATAGCAAACTCCTTTGCGTTTCGCTTATTTTGCATAATGGCAGATTTTTGTCAATACCTGCCTCGGCCTTGTGGGATAATTTTTTATCTCCCTAGTATGTGTGAGCAGAACTACTAAGTAAAACAGCACAATTACTTAATTCGTGACAGATCATTTGCATGTCTGGTGATGAAATGCCAAGACCAACCAGCAGAACAAGTATTTGTCCTGAACTTAGTTTGAGTGCAAGTTTTTTCTAATGGTATATGTGGTTATTGCTAGTGTATGTAGCAATAACTACGTTTTAGGTATATGGCTCAGGGTGAGTAAGCTTGTTTTGCTGGCTACAAGAGTGTAAATTCCTGATATTAGCTACTTTTCCAGTTCCTAAAAATATTTCTAGTATTTTTCCCTCCACGAAAATTTATCGGTTATGGAATCGGAATAACACACCGCCTTTGAGTAATCCTGTTTCATGACCGTAACTGCTAACAGTAAGCGATCGCAGGTTGTTAAAAATTGGTTTACCAACTACTTCTACTAACTTGAGAATCGGTAGTTGACGCTCTAACAGAGTTTGGCTTTTTTGCCAATCCAGATATATATATCCTTGATTGGGTTGGGGAATAGCCGCGATACTATCTTGGAAATTGCGATCGTTAATCAAGGAATTTTTCTTGGCTGTAATTACTTCGTTTAACGTTTCCAAGTTGGATGCGAAAATTTCGTAATTTCCCAGAGTGGTATGTACTCCTTGGACTTTAGCCTCAATAGCGAAGGTGGGACGTTTTTTGGTATCGGTTTGTTGAGTCGCCGCCTTTAACTCCGTCCAGGCAGAAATTTTTTGTTGATTCAAGTTAAAAGAACTAATATTTAGCCCATGATCTGAAGCGATCGCATCTAAATGAGATATACCTTCTGGTACATCTGCTAATCTTTCGACCACAAAAAGCCAATCAGGATTACTTTGTCCTTCCTGGGGTAACAATGCTAAGGCGTATTCTCCTTTTACCCAGCTAAATATATCTTCTGCCAAGTTAATATCCTTGGTTTTCTGTAGTTCTGTCAATGGTTGTACCAATCGGGAAATAATATCTGTTCCAGAACCAGATACGGCTGTTTTCGCTTGTGTCCAGAGTTGAGCCAAATCACTAGCACCCAAATTTTGTAAATCAGAACTAGCAATTACCATACTTGCAGCCGCAGGAACATACTCTAATGCTCCTACAGGTTTATCTAGGGCTGGGGATAAAGGCAGAATTTCCGAGTTCGTCAAAAAGTTAGTTTCTGCTAGCACTCCCTGGGAGTTCAACGACAAAGAAATAATTTGACTATCATAGGTGGCTTCGGGTAATTCTAAACCTTGCCATTCTGCCAAAATCGGCAGATTAAAAAAAGTCGTAGCAAAAGCTGACTGGGGCAATTTTTCGACAGCTTTTTGGTATTGAGGAGAACTACTCAAATTCAGATCAGGCGCTTGGACATTATTAATCGCATCTCGCAGCACCTTTGGATCATTGGCAAACAACACAAAGCCATCCACAACTGCACCTGCAAGTGCATCCTGCTGTGGGAGGGAATCGTCATAAATCAGCTTTGCGCCTTCATATTGTTCAACAGCCAAGTTGGCGCCAGATAACACCCGCCGAGAAAACAACAAATCTAAAAACTCGCGGCTTTTCTCTGGTTTATCAGTGGCTAGTGCCATGAGATACCCTGGTTGCTTACCATTTTCCGCATCGCGGTCAATATCCAAGGTAGTCACAGAAAGAGTAATTTCATTTCCTAGCCAGGGTTGAATATCTTGTTTGTAATCGATGCCACTCTTAGCAAATAAACTAGTTTTGATCTGAGATAACTCCCCTTCACGCTCCAAAGCCTGTAACTTATCAGGATTCGCCAGCAAAGAAACCATCACCGGAGCCAGTTTCGACACAAATATGGCAGCACCAGGCTGGGAACTAGAAGCCAATTTAGCCGGACTTCTAGCGAAAAACCAAAAACCTGCGATCGCAACTAGCAAAGCGATCGCCCCTGCAACCAAGAAACCAAATAATGAACGTTGGCTATTTACATTAGACATACTAAACCAGCAGTTTTACAGCCATTTAACCAGAAAGCCTCATTTGTTGCTAGGAAGAAAGGAAAAAAGATTACAGTAATACCGCAAAGTCTTTCCCCCCTGCTCCCCTGCTCCCCTGCTCCCCACTCCCTACTCCCTACTCCCCTAGTAATAGATGCTCATGCTAGGGTACGAATTTTCTGTCACCATAAGGAAGATAAGGTTGTTTACAAAAAACGCATGACAGGGAATCCTTCTGGTCTAACTATTACTCAGATTAGTGTAGAGGAACTGGCGCAACGTCTGTCTTCTAATGATGCAACTATTCAGTTAGTAGATGTGCGCGAACCGCAAGAATTAGCGATCGCTAGCATTGAAGGCTTTGTTAACTTACCCCTGAGCGAATTTGTGGAATGGGGCGATCAAGTCCCGACGATGTTTAATCCCCAAGCGGAAACCCTCGTGCTTTGTCACCACGGCATTCGTTCTGCCCAAATGTGTCAGTGGTTAATGGTGCAAGGTTTCACAAATGTGAAAAATATTGCTGGTGGTATTGATGCCTATTCTCTATTAGTTGACTCTTCAGTTCCCCAATATTAGCTGACAAAATTGTTGAGATGTCATAGTAACACCATCTCAACAGTGCTATCTTTGATACACTAATATTTCGGGAAATTATGAGGGTTAAAATTCCTCAATCTGCATATCAGGGTACATTTACTGAAGCTATATATATTAACTTCTACTAAAAAGTAGTAGTATAAAACACAGCTTTTTGGAAAATAAGCTGCAAAAATACGGAAAAACTCCCAATCATTAGATCCAGCGAACTTATCTTGGTGAACAACAGTCAAGCTATAGCAACACTAATCACAGAACTTTACCTTTCGCAACTACAATAAAATTACATAAGTTGCTATCTTAATTAACTATTATTTAACTTTTTGGCTTTCAAATCCCAAATTTTTTTAAAGTTTGATTAAAATTTGCGTTCAGCAAAACATATCCTATGGAAGTCCAGTTGACAAATCGACAACAGAATATACTTTGGGCAACGGTACGTCACTACATCGCTACGGCAGAGCCGGTTGGTTCAAAAGCGTTGGTCGAGGAGTACGACCTAGGTGTGAGTTCAGCCACAATTCGCAATGTCATGGGTGTCTTAGAGAAATCTGGGTTACTTTACCAACCACACACATCCGCCGGCAGAGTACCTTCGGACTCAGGCTATCGCATTTATGTTGACCAGCTAATTACACCTTCTTTGCGAGACGTTACGCGCACGGAAACTTTAACTAAAGAAGTAGAACTAGCACTGCAACAGCGTCTGCAATGGGAAGATTGGAGTTTGGAAGCCACACTACAAGGAGCCGCGCAGATTTTAGCAACTTTGAGTGGTTGTATTAGTTTGATTACCATGCCGCAAACCAACACAGCAACTTTGCGACATTTGCAATTGATGCAAATTGAAGTCGGACGAATCATGCTGATTGTGGTGACGGATGCTTACGAAACCCATTCTAGATTGATGGATTTATCACCAATTAATGTAGAAATACAACCAGATCCAGAGGTGATAGATCATGAATTGCAAATTGTCTCTAACTTTTTGAATACTCACTTACGGGGCAGGAGTTTATTAGAATTAGCTAATCTAGACTGGAGCGAATTAGATCAAGAGTTCCAGCGTTATGGTGAATTTTTGAAAAGTTCAGTTGCCGAATTAACCCGACGCACGCTAGCACCAAATACCACCCAAATTATGGTTCGGGGTGTAGCCGAAGTGTTACGTCAGCCAGAATTTTCTCAATTACAGCAAGTACAGACAATTATCCACCTGCTGGAAGAAGAACAAGACCAACTATGGCGATTAATCTTTGAGGAACCAGAAATAGAAGAGGCTGGTAAGTCCAGGGTAACCGTTCGCATTGGAGCAGAAAACCCACTAGAGCCGATACGCACCTGTACGTTGATTTCTTCTACCTATCGCCGGGGTTTACTACCTGTCGGAAGTGTGGGAGTATTAGGGCCGACACGCCTAGATTACGAAGGTGCGATCGCAGTGGTAGCAGCAGCAGCTGATTACCTCTCGGAAGCTTTTAGTTAATTTGTTGAGAAGATGCTCAGAAAAATTACTTTTGGGGTGCTATGGCTAGGATTTATTACCTATGCATTTATTTTTGCACCTCCCGATCAACCAAATACATTCGAGTTGATCCAAAACCTATCTCTGGGAGAATGGCAAGGTATTAACCCTCTAGTCATTGCCTTATTCAATGTCATGGGCATCTGGCCGCTCATCTACAGCGCAGTATTATTTATTGATGGTAGAAGTCAAAAAATACTAGCTTGGCCCTTCGCTACTGCTGCTTTTGCCGTTGGTGCTTTTGCCCTTTTGCCTTATTTGATTCTCCGCAATCCCAATCAAGAGTTTGTTGGGCAAAAAAATCTCTTGCTCAAATTCCTAGATTCTCGTATTACTGGCGTTGTCTTGACTATAGCCGCAGCGATTCTAGTTGCTTACGGTTTACAAGGTGATTGGGGCGATTTTGTGCAGCAGTGGCAAACTAGCCGCTTCATCCATGTCATGAGTTTAGATTTCTGTCTCCTGAGTTTATTATTTCCCTCATTACTAGGAGATGATATGGCACGTCGCGGTTGGGAAAATCAGCCAATTTTCTGGTTAACCTCCTTAATTCCATTATTTGGCCCCTTAATTTATTTATGTCTGCGTCCACCGCTATCAGCAGCAAAAGTAGAAATGACACCTAGTAAGTTGGACTAGTACCGCTGCCTTGGAAGTCGTCTTGAAAAGTTGGACTGGAGGGAAACTTTCAATCAGATTATTCAATTTGTGGTTATTATGAGTCGGAATTTTTATCTACCTTATAAGCTTGTAACAAATACTCGCCATTAAAATGAATCAGGTGGCTAGCATTTTCCGCAACCCAGACATCTGTTTCCCACGCCACTTCCGCTAAATACTCAACCATCGCTTTACGGCTCAGAAATGTAGTTACCATTACAAGGGGAATTTTTGTCCCAGCAAAGAGAGTTGCAAGTTCTTTCTTTCGCTTAGGATTAATTGGGCCATGAGAAGTTACAGCTTCAATTAAAACTAGCCAATCATTGTTTATGTGATGGATAATCACATCAGGCATTTTACCATGAGAATCGATTGTAACACCTAAATTTTCTAATGCAATTTGATTAAAATACGCAAATTTTTCATCAGTATCACCAACATAAATCAGTTTTCCTCCAGGTGTAAACCGTTGTGCAAAATCCTTAATAATCTTTTCAATCAGAATATTCTGACCGCCTGGCGATAAAGTTTTTAACTCTCCTTCAACTATTATAGGAATACGTAATAGTTCACGCTCTTGAGCATATTGTTTTTTCAAAGTTTCAACTGAAGAAAGATAAGTGCGAATGCTCTTTTTCCACTCATTAGTTCCATAAGTGCGGAGTAATTCCAGCGCACTTTCTTCAATCTGATATACTGTCTTTGGACTATTAATAGGACGTTCAGGAGCATCAGGATTTGCAATAACTAAAGTCGCGTCTAAGAATTGATGAATTGTTTGGCGACGAACAGTTTCACGAGTATTCGGTTTATATGTTTTGCCATAGTGCTGTGCCATAAATTCCATCATTGGTGTGATTCCCATCAACGGAGATGCAGCAGTTTTCCATGAATCAGTGGGCTTCAAAGCAAGTAAAGCCAGAAGGGTCAACGCTGAACGTTCATTGAGTTGGGCCCTGGGAAACTCAAGTTCAACTAATATTTGCAGTGCTTCATCAATACGAGTTTTGATTATTAAGAAATTATTTTCCGATTGATTTGTCATACTCAGTAATTCCTCTTCAATAAGTTCATCAATTTCCCTCTGTGATGGAAAATTATCTCCAATTCGTCCTCCGAGAGACATAAGTTGTTCTATTTTAGGGTACTTTAAATTTTGTAAATCAGTTGCATTAACTTGAGTATGACCATTAAATAATCGAAAAAATGTATCGATGAGAGTTGAGTTAAGATAGGCAGCAAGACCGCGTGCTAGGGTAAGATTAAGTCCTTTTCCTTTCTGGTGAAAATAATTCAGATGATTTTCAAAACCTACCCAGGAATAGCACATTTGGTTAGCATTATATACAGCAGCCACCACTCGTTTTTTTTCCTCTTTTGGAGAGAAGCGTTTAGTCAAAACATAATGTTCATTCGGTACTAAAAGTGAAGCTGTTTTTTGTGTATATATTAAGGCTTGATATTTCCTAGTTGTTTGAGGATATTCTACGTATCCTTTAAATAAATGTACTGGATAAATTAAAGGAAGACTGTTATCTTCTAGGTTTAAACGCAGATATTTTTTTACGCGAAAATCTACAACACGTCCCGTTGATACTGTTAAGCCGATGTCTTTCAAGGTGCAAGTAAAATTTGCTATTTGTTGAACTACCTGCTGACTTAATTTATCTGGAATAATGCGAATGAATTGTTGCGAGTCGTTGGAGTGAACTACTTCATCATAAGCCAAGTTATTAGACATAATAAAATCATCCTCAGTACTCCTACTTGTCGTAATGAGTACGGTATCAGATTTCTGTTTTTGTTTTGTGGCATGAATAATGATTGTTTCCTGCAAAACCTCATCATCACTAAAAGCTTCTTTTCGAGATTCAAAAAGATGTATCTGTTCTAAAGCCATCATTGCCAAAAACATTTTTCGGAAATCCTTAAAATACGGCCCATTACAAAAACTACGTGGCGAAATAGCTACAAGTTCCCCACCTGATTGAAGAAGTTGAGATGTAGCAGCTATAAAACCTGTGTAGAGATTGCTAGTTTCTAAACCCAGAGAACGTAACAAGGTACGAACCTGAGAATGAGCGTTAATTTTTAAATATGGGGGATTAATAATAGCGTGTGTAAATCTTAAATTATCAGGATTATTAAACAAACTAGGCTGAAGAAGCCTGACAGCATCCTCAATAAAGTCTTTTTCTCGGATTTCGTAATTTAAAGCAATACCTACTTTTTGACATTCTCTTGCACATAATTTCAATGTTTGATGCAAATATCTAATTAGGAAAGGATCAATTTCATAAGCAACAATTTCTAAATTATCTGGACGTTGCTGCTGAGTACAAAGTTTAGCCACAAACGCTGCAAGTAATGATCCAGATCCTGCTCCTGCATCAATTAAGGATATTTGAGATAGATTAAGTTTGTTAAACATTCCCGTCATTAATTCTGCTACAGGAGCAGGAGTTAAAAACTGTCCTAGTGTTTTTTTTTGCTTTTGCTCCTGCTTCAAACTGGCAGCAATTCTTAGAAGGTCTACTTCATAGAGTAAGTCTCTGGACAAACATCTCGTGAGACTCAATAAATTCAATATATTTTGATTATTATTGGTGATTTTTATACTGCTTGATTGCCACATTGAGGTTCAATTTATGGAATAGAAATTAACTTTATCAAATGTTCAATGCATGATATTATATGAATCAATTGCGTAAATTTTGATTGTGACCAATTTAATTATACAGATAGCTAAAGCCTGGTATTTGATTAACTAATTATATACTAAATATTTATTGGCAAAACAAAGGAGTTATTTTTGTATGATTCCGATTATTGAAACGGTTTTTTTACGCCAAATGGCTTCAGGCGATCGCTTATTTCTTCAAGTGTACAAATTCATTGGCAAGCAACCAGGAAAAAAGGTTTATATTCAATCGAATTTACACGGAGCAGAAATTGCTGGTAATGCCGTTATTCACCAACTAATTGAATTTCTATTAACCCTCAATGAGACTGAGTTAATTGGGGAAATTTGGTTAGTTCCAGTTTGTAATCCTATGGGAACTAACGAACGTTCTCATGTTTTTTCCCCAGGGCGATTTTGTGTCTACGAAGCTAGAGATTGGAATAGGATTTTTTGGGATTACGAGAAAGAAACTCATGATTTAATAGCTTTTACTAAATCTCAACTTCATCTTCATCAAGATGTCGTCCGGCAAAATTATTTAACGAAAATTCAGCAAGAATTTAGGAAAGTTTCCGAAAAAGTTAATTTTCCTAGTAGCTTACCTTACACTGATCAGTTTAGCTACAAATTACAATCTCTGAGTTTAGATGCAGATTACTTGATTGATTTACATAGTTCCACAAATCAAGGATTAAATTACCTATATTATTTTCCAAATCAGGAAGAAAGTGCTAAATTTTTTCGCTTAGAGTTGGGAGTTTTGCTAGATAAATATGATGGAGATGCCTTTGATGAAGCTTTTATTAAACCTTGGCTGGCTTTAACAACCTGTTTCAAACAGTTAGGTAGGGATATCAAATTTGATCTAGAAGCTTGGACATTAGAACTAGGAGCGGGAATGCAGATGAATCCAGATTCCGTTGCTAAAGGTGTGCAAGGGTTAAAAAATTATTTAGCGCAAAAAGGAGTGTTAAAAGTTTCTGGCTTCCCTTTACAAACAAAATCTCCAGCAATGACTTTTGCCACTAGTAGTAAAAGAAAAAAGTATTATGCGATCGCAGGCGGTATGATTCAATCTAGAGTAGAGTTAGGCAGCACCGTTAAAGCCGGAGATCGATTGTATCAAATTCTCCGTTTTAATAAAGAAAATAAATTACCAACTGTGATCGATATCTGTGCTGAAGAAAATGGATTTGTTTATGATATTGCTACTAATCAAGCCGTAAATCAAGGTGAGTTTGTTTTAGGACTTCTTCAGTAAATTTTCTTTGAAAGCTAGATGTTAGTTATTAAAAATATTACTTCGGTAGAAAATATAGGTAAATATCAACAATCCGTATCTGATGCTTGAAGATATTTATCGGTAAGTCATAGTAGATTAAACTTAAACAAGGGTAATCCCTCACAAATGCCAGGGTGAAATTATGTTTGTTGTGTATCTTCGAGAAAACCCCACTCATCCCATCTGTAAAATATAACGGCGGAGCTAAAGGTGACTAGTATTGAAAATCACACCTTCTCTTTTTCAGGAGAAGTATCTATCCCCCAGGCTCCTCCTGAGTTTAAATCAGGTTTTATCGGCATTATTGGTCGCCCAAATGTCGGTAAATCTACTTTAATGAATCAATTAGTAGGGCAAAAAATCGCCATTACATCTCCAGTAGCACAAACTACACGCAATCGTTTGCGAGGGATTTTAACTACACCAGAAGCACAGTTAATTTTTGTAGATACACCAGGGATTCATAAACCCCATCATCAATTGGGGGAAGTACTGGTGAAAAATGCCAGAATTGCCATCGACTCAGTAGATGTAGTGCTATTTGTAGTCGATGGTACAGTAGCTTGTGGTGCAGGCGATCGCTTTATTGCCGATTTACTGATTCGCAGTCAAACACCAGTGATTTTGGGGCTAAACAAAATTGACGAACAATCGCCAAATTTCCAGGTAATTGACGACAGTTACCACGCCTTAGCTGAACCTAATCATTGGCCGATAGTTAAATTTTCTGCCAAAACTGGTGCAGAAATCCCGCAACTCCAACAGCTATTAATTGAACATTTAGATACGGGGCCGTTTTATTATCCTCCGGATCTGGTAACTGACCAACCAGAACGCTTTATTATGGGCGAATTGATTCGTGAACAAATTTTGCTATTAACCCGTGAAGAAGTTCCCCATTCAGTAGCGATCGCCATTGATCTAGTAGAAGAAACACCCACTATTACCCGTGTACTGGCAACCATCCATGTTGAACGAGATTCCCAAAAAGGAATCCTCATCGGCAAAGGTGGTTCCATGCTCAAAGCTATTGGTAGTGCAGCCCGTGAACAAATTCAAAAACTAATTGCTGGCAAAGTCTACCTAGAACTATTTGTGAAAGTACAACCAAAATGGCGGCAATCTCGCATTAGATTGTCTGAATTGGGTTATCGGGTGGAAGAATAGGGGATAATTCGTAATACTTCGGCTACGCTCAGTACAAGTTCGTAATTCGTAATAGAGCCTCCGGCACGCTACGCGAACGTAATTCGTAATTCGTAATTCGGATTAAACATTGAATTACGATTTTTTTTGAATTTTTGATAGTATATTCAAATGTCTGAATATACTATTAATTCTTTAAATTGGCCTACCGATACTCCTCCACTGCGGGTATTAATTGTCGAAGATGATCCAATGATGCAACTGGGGCTAGAACAGTCATTAATGGCTCATCCTCAGTTAGAGATTGTAGGACAAGCAGAAGATGGTTATTTGGGTGTGCAAGCAGCTCTAAAATTAAAACCTGATTTGGTAATCATGGATATTGGCTTACCGCAACTTGATGGAATTGCCGCAACACAGTAAATTAAAGCAGCACTCCCAGAAACTCATGTGGTGATGTTGACATCCCACAAAACAGAGACAGAAATTATTGCCGCACTATCTAGTGGTGCCGATGCCTATTGTATCAAAGGTGCGAGTGTAGAGCGGTTATTAAGTGCGATCGCATCTGCCATTGATGGTGCAATCTACCTCGCTCCTCAGATTGCGCGACAAGTCACAGAAAAGCGATCATCTAAAACCGTTTATAACCTCATACAAAAAATCTAATCATGTCACCAGAACCTATTGAAACCATTATTGCCGCTTACTTTGCCAACATAGCAAGTATGAATCCAGAAGGCTGGGTAGACAACTTTGCCGAAGATGCAGTTAGTCATGATCCTGTAGGTGAACCACCAACAAAAGTTCATGAGGGATATCGGGAGTTTATCGGGCAATTACAAGCATTTTTTGCCAAACTGGAACCCACAACTGAGCATATTTTCGTTGCTAGCAATGAGGCGGCGGTGAAGTGGACAATGCATGGTGTAAGTAAAACTGGTAAGTCAGTCACATTTGAAGGAATTACAATTTTTGAAATTAACGCAGCTGGCAAAATTCAAACAACTCGCGCTTACTGGAATCCTGCCCAAATGGTGGCACAGCTACGTGGTTAATTATTAGGGAGTGGGGCATGAAAAAGCAGGGGGGCAAGGGGGCAGCTCACAAGTGTAGGTTTTTTATTTGGGTATGAGTAGGCACTCTCAAACAGAGCGATAAACGTGGTTCAAATAACGAAATTTCGTTCTTGGTTGGGAAATCAGAAACTAAAATTTGAGTTGTTAACCAACGTAAAAACTCCATTTCAGGCACGTTTGTAAAATACCTACACCTGTCAGCAAGGGGGCAGGGGGCAGGGGAGAAAAATTTCATCTAAGTAAATTGGATAATTTATTTTCTGGAAGTCCCTTAATTATTAGGGAGTGGGGCGTAAAGACTTGTATCCCCAATCCCCAGTGGCGAATGTTACAATGATTCGCCATCATGATCATCAACCGCCGACAATTTATTACAACCTGTGGACTAGCTACCTTAGCTACCCAACTCCCGCCACTAATTGCTCAAAGTCAAGTATCCCCCCATACTATTTTGAAACCACGCCGGTTACAACTGGGGGATACAGTAGGATTGATTGCGCCTGCGGGTATTGTTAAGGCTGAAAATATCGCCACAGCAACACAAGCCATTACGGAATTAGGATTAAATGTCAAACTGGGAGCGCATATTTTAGACAGTTACGGTTATTTGGCAGGTAAAGATATTGACCGCGCCGCAGATGTCAATAATATGTTTCTGGATAAATCTGTGAAAGCGATGATCACTATGCGGGGCGGTTGGGGCTGTAATCGGATTTTACCCCTCCTCAACTACAGCCTGATTCGCGCCCATCCTAAAATCATTTTGGGGTATAGCGATGTAACTTCTCTGCTGTTGGCTATTTATGCACGGAGTCGCGTGATGACTTTTCATGGCCCCAATGCTATTTCTATTTGGAATGAGTTTACGGTGGATTACGTCAAGCGCATCCTATTTAATGGGGAAGCCGTGACAATGGAAAATTTCGATCATATTCAGGCGATCGCACCGGGTAAAGCCAGGGGTAAACTGATTGGTGGTAACTTGTCGGTACTATCAGCAATGGTGGGTTCACCTTACTTACCTTCCTGGTATAAAAGTATTTTATTTATCGAAGATATCAACGAAGATATTTATCGGGTAGACCGGATGTTTACTCAGTTGAAAAATGCTGGCATACTTAACCACATTGCAGGGCTGATATTTGGGCAATGTACTAATTGCAGTCTTGGGGATGAACCATCGTTGAGCTTAACGCAAGTATTACAAGATCACATCCTGCCTTTGGGTATTCCTGCATGGTATGGTTCCATGATTGGTCATATTCCAGATAAATTTACCTTGCCTGTCGGTGCAGAAGTTGAAATTGATGCCGACGCTGGGACAATACAGATGTTAGAGCCGGCGGTGAGTTAAGAGTGGGGAGGGAGTAGGGAGTAGGAAAATATTCATCCTTATCTCCCTGCGATGAAATGTTTTTTTATTGAGAATCTGACTCTAAGATTTCTCCCACATCAAAGGTTCGCCCGTCTATTGTTACTTGGTCGCCTGATACTAATTTACGTCCTCGTCGGGTTTCAACTGTGCCATTGACTTTGACGTTACCATCAACAATCATTATTTTGGCTTGTCCTCCAGTTGAGGTTATACCCACAAACTTTAAAAACTGGTCGAGTTTAATCATGCTGTCAATTGTCTTATTTGATGCTGCGCCACAACTTAATTTTAGGGTGATAAGCTAATCGGCACCATAAGAACCTACTCTCAACAATGTTTAATAATAAAGGTAGGTGTTATTTTTTATTGAGCTATGTATTTAACTTGGTTCGGTGCTAATAGTTGGCTACTGGAAATCAGTAATCAACGTATACTTCTTGACCCTTGGCTGGTTGGTAATTTAGTTTTTGGCAACGCAGAATGGTTTTTCAAAGGTTACCGACCACAAGAACACCCTATTCCAAACCAGATTGATTTGATTCTGCTGTCTCAGGGGTTACCAGACCATGCTCATAAACCAACCCTCCAGCAACTTGACCACCAAATTCCAGTTGTGGCTTCTCCCACGGCGGCAAAAGTAGTGCAGGACTTGGGTTACACTTCTATCACATCTTTGAATTTTGGGGAAAGTTTTACTTTAAATAACCAAGTAGAAATTCAGGCTGTGCGTGGCTCCACAGTGGGCTACAACCTTGTAGAAAATGGTTATTTGATTAGGGACTTGACCAGTGGCTTAACACTTTACTACGAGCCTCACGGGAATCATTCCCCGGAACTGAAAAAGTTTGCCCCAGTTGATGTGTTAATTGTGCCACTTATTGATATGACACTGCCTATAATGGGGCAATTTATCAAAGGCAGAAATACAGCTTTGGAAATTGCCCAGTGGTTGCAACCCCAAGTAATGCTACCCACAGCAGTTGGTGGAGATTTGATATATGAAGGTTTGCTGGACAAACTTCTGAAAGTGGAAGGTACTCTTGAGGAGTTTCGTTTGTTACTCAAGCAGAATAATTTAGCCCCCCAGGTGATGGAAACAATGCCAGGCGATCGCTTGGAATTACAATTACAAAAGCGAGCATTATGTAATTAATTCTTAATTGTCGCCCATATTTGGGGAATTGGTGTCACTAATAGGTCACATCGAATTTTGGTTTTTTGTTTTTACTCGCTGATAAAACTCCTCCATTGTTTCAATAAAGGAATTATCTTTTGGCCAAAATGCCGGGAAATCGCCCTGTTTCTTCACCAAAATTGCTGATACACTGCTTTGATTGCCTACTTCAATAGTTGATGGTAGCCGCTTTTTGCCTAACCAAAATTCTCTAGCAGTGGGTTTTTGCTTAATTGATTGTTTTTCTATTTTGGTATAGTAAGATGTTGCAGATTCTAAAGCAATTTCCTTGGCATTTAATTCTTCAGATAATGCCTTACCTAATGGTGAAGTAGCTAATTTTGTTTGCAGTTCGGTTTTAGATAAACCTCGTAATTCAAATAACAAAAACGGATTGTTATCTAATTGGGAAGCTACTAGATAATAAACCCCAGCGATGTGCTTACAGGGATTCGCGTAATCTGGACAAGAACATCTTGTGGTGAAATCTTTACTACTGTGGGGTAATAAATTTAGTCCTAAAGCAGAAAAATTATCTTCTATATTTTCTGGGACTTCATTTAGTAGCATTCGAGAAACCACACTCGCTTTAGAAGAAAGCTTTTGAATCGCTTGATTCCAGCTTGATTTGGCAATAGGTTTAATTTCAATTGAGATATGATAAGTTGGTTCTTTATAAACACCAAAGTAGGGATTAATTGAACCTTTAACTTGAGCAGTAATGTGATTTTTATCGATTTCAAAATTTAATACTTTACCACCACGGGCATAAGAACGTCCACGTTGGAGTCGTCCATCATCAGTGAATTGTTCTAACGCTTGAATAAAGCGATCGCCCCACCAAGTCCGACTAAATTTAGCCATAAATCTAACCCATTATTATTATACATTCACTCCAAAATCGCACTCTTATTCAACGAAATCAATTGCTTAAAAGCCTCATTATCTAACTCCGTCAACCAAGATTCATCACTCCCAACCACAGCCGAAGAAAGCTTTTTCTTATCTTCAATCATCTGGTCAATTCTCTCCTCTAGGGTACCAATAGTCACAAACTTATGTACAAACACATTCTTCTTTTGACCAATCCGAAAAGCCCGGTCAGTTGCTTGATCCTCAACTGCGGGATTCCACCAACGGTCAAAATGGAAAACGTGATTGGCTTTAGTCAAAGTAATCCCCACACCACCAGCTTTCAAAGAAAGGATAAACACAGATGGTTCTGTATCCGGGTCTTGAAACTCAGTAATCATCTGTTCCCGACGGTTGCGACTTGTGCCACCATGTAAATAGTAAGTATTGCAGTGCAGACTCTGTTTAATATGCTTTTCGACACTTGCACAAACTTCCGTAAATTGGCTAAATATCAGCAAACTTTCCCCTTCAGCCACTGCTTCCTCCACCATTTCTGCTAACCGACTAAGTTTGTGCGATCGCTCGGTGGAAAATTCGCTATTATCTTGTAAGAATTGGGCTGGATGATTGCAAATTTGTTTTAATTTCATCAATGTTGAAAGTATCAATCCCTTGCGTTGAATACCTTCTATATTTTGCAATTTTTCTTCTACATCTTTTACCACCACCTCATACAGTGATGCCTGTTCTTTAGTTAAATTAGTGTAGAGTTTTTGTTCAACTTTATCTGGTAAATCACTAATAATTGATTGGTCAGTTTTCACCCGGCGTAAAATTAGCGGTTCTACCAATTTCTTGAGGGTAGTTGATTTCACCCGGTCATTGTCCTTTTGGATGGGGATTTCAAAAGACTTACGAAACTGTGCTTCTTTACCCAAATAACCAGGATTAAGAAAATTAAAAATTGACCATAAATCCAGCAAGCGGTTTTCTACCGGCGTTCCCGTCAAAGCTAGGCGGTGTTTGGCTGAAAGTTTTAAGATAGCTTTAGTTTGCGCCGCCTTGGGATTTTTAATATTTTGCGCCTCATCTAAAACCAGGCGTTGCCATGCCACACTATTTAACAGCTTTTCATCTTTCCGGGCGAGAGTAAAGGAAGTAATCACCACATCATGCTGTTGACAGGCGGCTTTGAAATCTGTAGAGTTTTGTAGGCGATCGCTTCCATGATGCACCATAGTTTTTAAATGGGGTGCAAACTTAGCAATTTCCTTTTGCCAATTACCGACAACAGAAGTAGGCGCAATTAATAAAGTAGGTAAAACAGACTCCACCGCATCCTTTTCTTGCACAAGTCTAGCAATTACCTGCACCGACTTACCTAAACCCATATCGTCTGCGAGACAACCATTTAAACCCAAGCGTTCTAGATATTCCAGCCAAGAAACACCACGTTTTTGATACTCTCGAAGAGTTCCTTGCAGATTTAATGTCTCCGAAATTGGTTCTAATTGGCTTTTATCTTGCAACTTCGCTATCATCTCCGACAGCACTTCATCATGTTCAATTTCCCACTCTTCCCCAACTTCAGCACTGCGTTGCAGAAACTCCAGCAAGTTCATCTGGGGTTGTTCATCACCGTGAGACTCCCAAAATTCCAGCAATTGCTGCATTTTATCCCGGTCTAACTCCATCCACTGACCGCGAAAATGCACTAGGGGAGATTTAGCATTAATTAGTTGTTCCCATTCCTGGGGAGTGACAACTTGGTCACCAATGGCTAATTCATATTGATACTCTACCAGCGAGTTTAGACCAAAATAACTTTTTGTTTCTCCCTTCGTTGGTGCAAGTTTACGACCAGATGCTTTGAGGCGAACTTTAGCACGACGGCGACCAGTCGGAGTATACCAAGCAGGTACAATTACTTTAAATCCGGCATCTTCTAATAACCAAGCACTTTCTTTGAGGAAGTCAAAGGCCTCATCTAAAGTCAGTTGCATTCCCACAGGCTGGTCTGTTTCTAACCCCTGCCATAATTGAGGATACATCCGTGCTGCATAACCCAAATTTAGCAGCAAATTAGTTTCAAAATTTTTGCCAAATTGTTTGTATACGCCAGTTTTAGCTGTTTTATTCATGACCCAATAATCAGCCAAATCCAACTTTAAAGAAGGGTCTTGTTTGCTGGCTACCAAAAACTGCATTTGCCAATTATTTATTTTTTCCCTAGTAGGAGAATGCAGTTGAAAGCAGAGATAAAAAGGTGAATCTGATTGGCTGCGGGTAATTTTACTTTTCCAAACTTGCCATTGCTTGTATACTTCTAAAGCAGTATTAGTTGTCAGTGGGTTATGACGTTGGGGATAAAGGCAATAGTAAATTAGGGAATCTGTAATTTGCTTATCAAAGGCTGCTGTAGAGGGTGTGTGCGTAACTAAATCATTAAGTACAGATTCAGAAAAATGTCGTAATAAAGTTTCTGGATTGTAGAACTCGACATTATCACTTGATTTGATTGCACCTGCCACACAAATCAGCGGCATATAGTCAATATATTTTTGAATATTTATTTCGTATTGCTCAGAAATAATTTCCCAATTGGCATAGATTTTAAAAGGCTGCGAAGTCGATTGCTTGCTTCTTTTCTTAGTTTTCGTTGCCTCTAATTGCCGATACTTCAGTGCAGGAATATACTGGTCTTTCAGAATTACTTGTTTAAAAGCTTGAGTGTAGTGATACCAAAATAACAAATCAGAACCGAGTTGAACTTCCTCAGAATTATATAGGGCTAAAAAATGCACATCATTGAGGAATTTAATTACATTAATTGCTGTTCCCGCCTTAGTAGAAATTAGCGTTTCATAGCAATCCACCTGCCAATATTGAAAATCCTCATAATCTTCAGTAATTTCCACTTCCAGATACTTAATTAACTCTGGCGATGGTAAAGGCTGATTATTAGTAGTTGGTAAGGCAAAATATTTGGGAGATATCAGTTGACTTAATTGATTTCCTGTGGTTTTGATTCCCAATTCCTGCGTTAAAAAATTAGTTAATTCAACCTTTGTTAAATGTCCAGGATGAATACCTTGGCTATGACTACGGTTTTTTTTATTAATAGGAGTTTCCACCCACAAACAAAAAGACCCCGACTGAATAAAATCAGTAGACGCATCTGGTATCCAGGTTCCATGCAGGACTTTCATAAAAATGACGCCTCTGGATTGTTGACAAAATCTGGTAGTTTACTATTACTTTACCAAAGATCAGTGACAAAATTATCTCTTACTCTCCGCGCCTTCGCGTCTTTGCGTGAGATAAACACCCACAAACCTCAACTCGTGTTTATATTAAGTATTAATACGAGTCCAATAAAGATTTGTTAAATCTAACGTGTAATTACTTAAATTATCTACTAACTGGGGTTCTTGATTATTTATGTCAAAAAATTTACCACCAGTAATACAAATTTTGGCTGGCTCTTGATAATAGGCTTTGTGGCGACTAATCCAGCCTGGATTTCCTCCAGAAGTTTTAACTTTTTCGATTTTAAATGTGTCAGTATGCAGCCGATAAACTGGCGTATGATTGTATATTCTTTCACCCCTATATCCCACGCTACCAATAATATAGATGTATTCTCCAACTAAGGTAGCAGAATGGAAATCAGTAGGAGGAAATATATCTTTGGGATAACCAAGAATCTGGAAACTACCGTCACCTTGATAAACGACTACATCATTATAAATACAAAAATCAGGGTCATAATAGTCTTCATGTTCGCCCCCAATTTCTACTATTCTCCCATCCGGTAATTGTGTAATTGTTCTGCCAAATCTGTCAAAGCACCATACTGGTGGAGGGCTATAAAGATTTGTATCATTGAAAGTTTTTTTAGCGTACCAAGACCCAAAACCGCCACTAACCATTGCTTTCCAGAAAGCCACTTCCATAACTTCTGGATTACTTTTACCAAATTGCCGATGTTTTCCTGCTAAGTATTGTGATTTTGATATATTGAGTAAGTCGCTATTACCAACACCTGTTAATAATCGCCGTACATCATCGTTAACATCATTTAAATCTTCACCTGCATCCAGCAGCATTCTCACAATTTGAATATTACTTGCTAGATTAATAGCTGTGCTATTACAATTATCTTTTCTTCCAGGTTTAGCACCAGCTTCTAAAAGAATTTTGACACACTCAACATTATTGCATTCTACCGCTACCATTAACGGAGTAGTACCAAATTCATTAGTAGCTTCTATATCAAATCCTTCGTCAATTAACCATTTTAAGAGTTCGACGTGATTATTTTCTATGACATACATCAGCGCCGCCTTTTTACAACGTCCACAGTCGTTACAATTAACCCCTGATGACAAGAGTAATTTTACTTTTGCTAAATCTCCTACCTGAAGACTTAATAGCCAAGGAGTTCTTTCCCAATAATCAATGTCAGATAATTCAGCACCTGCATCCAGCAATACCTGAACATCGGCTAAACTCCCAAAAGCAATAGCCGACATTAATTCCGTCCATTCCAATTGTTCTGGGTCTGCACCTGCGGCTAATAATATTTTGACTGCATCAAATCTGCCTTTATTTGACGCAACCCTCAGTGCAGATTCACCATAACTGGTAACACCGTTTAGTTTTGCACCTCTTTGAATTAGTAAATTGATAATGGCAATTAAATTTTCGTCTTTAGCAATATCTCGCCCATACATGGCATAGATTAATACATCGTAACCACTTGATGTTTGGTAGTTAATATCTGCGCCAGCATCCAAAATAAATTTAATTTTATCGAGGTTGCCTGATTGTACAGCTAACCCCAGTACAGTAGTTTGATATTTTTCTTCAGTAGCATTGACATCAGCACCATTTTCTATAAGTAGGCGTAGCATATCAATGTTGGCATGGGGGCTAGCCACTGCACACATTAATGGTGTTTGGGAGGTCTACTCATCTACGCAATCAATTTCTACACCATTAGCAATTTCTTGTTTTACTTTGGCGATGTTTCCCTGTTTGGCATAGATGTGGATGTGCATATTTTTGAGCAAATTACGTCTAATTATTTATAGTCGTAAATTCTCTTTTTATGCACCTTGAAGATGTGGTGTAGTCAAAAAAACTCTTCTTTGGCGCACTTAGGGTTAAAAAAATCGGCGTTGCTGAATTGAGGTATGAATATCAAAATTTTTATTTCTCACACTCTTACTCTCTGCATGTTAGCGCAGTGGGGCGTAAGCCCGACAGATTCATACTTTCACTCAGTAATGCCAATCCATTATAATAGAGGACTAAAGTCCTCACAAACTCTTCGCCACCCATGCAAGACATAAGTTGCGGAAATCGTCGCCGCGTACTTCAAAGTTGGGGTACTGGTCGAAACTTGCACAAGCTGGAGATAACAAAACTACAGGTGCTTGATGCTGTTTAGCTAATTCTGCTGACCTGGGAATTGCTTTCTCCATTGTTTCGACAATTTCGTAATTAGCATAACCTACTTCTTGCAAACGTTGAGCAAATACTGGTGCTGCACTCCCAATTAATAATACCGCCGCCGCTTTATCTTTAATTGTGGTTAACCAAGCCGTATCTTCACCGGGTTTGGCTTCCCCACCAGCAATCAAAATCGCGGGACTGTCCACAGATATTAACCCAACTTCCGCCGCATCGTAGTTAGTGGCTTTGCTGTCGTTAATAAAGTCAATCCCTTCCCAAGTACAAATGTGTTCTAAACGATGGGGAACACCAGAAAATTTCCTAATTGCAGTATCAATAGCATCGCCTGCAATTCCTGCTAACCGCGCAGCTGCAACGGCCATTAAGAGATTTTGTAGGTTATGTTGTCCTACCATTCGCAAAGCCGAGGCTGATAAAACTCTTTCTGGTGTAGAGTTGGGTTTTAACTTTTCTACAACCCAGCCGTCTTCAATATAAAAGCCTTGTTCACCAACTAAAAATTCTTGCCCTTTGACACTTGTCCAATAAGCATCAGGCCAATGACTGATACCCATTTTGTTTAAATAGGGGTCATCACCATTAAATACTTGAAAATGGGACTGACGTAATAATTTGGCTTTAATATCGTAGTAATTTTCCAACGTCTTGTGACGGGCTAGGTGGTCTGGGGTAAAGGTCGTCCAAATACCAATGCGGGGGGACAAAGTTGCTGAAGATTCTACTTGATAGCTACTAATTTCTGCGATTACCCAATCTGGTAGTTTTTCAGATAAAGCAACTTCACAGGCAGCATAGCCAATATTACCACAGGCAGGGGCATTTAATCCGGCTGCTTGAAATATGGCGGCAATTAACGCCGTGGTGGTAGTTTTGCCATTAGTCCCAGTAATGCCCACCCACGGGGAAGATTGTAAGTATCGCCAGGCGAGTTCCATTTCGCCAATGGTTTCAATACCTAGTTCTCGCGCCTGAACTAACAGGGGAATATCCCAAGGAACACCAGGACTGACAACAATTAAATCGGGTGAATCAGTACTATTCAAATCAGGGGAATGCCCCAATTTTACGGTTATTTGCTCGGTAGCGAGTGCTTGTTGTTGTTCGAGGAGGGCAGGGGAGGTGTTACTATCACTTAGCACTACCTCCCATCCTTCCCGTTTCAACAATCTCGCCGTAGCAACACCGGACTTTCCCAATCCAATTACTGAAGCTCTAGGCATAGACTGTAGCAGAGTTCCCTGGTTAAGCACTCATTATCCTAACGCTTATTGGCAAAAATTACACCACCTTTTGTTGCTTTTGGCTACAGATTTTTGACGATGGCACCAAAATCAGCCAACACACGGGCATGATTCCGCAGTAATCCTAGTAAGTGTAGCCGATTGCGTTTGATGTCGGGATTGGAGTCCATAACTAAAACGCTGTCTTCGCCATCGAAGAAATTCGCCACGGTGGGAGCGATTTTGGCTAAGGCGGCTATTAAGAGTTGATAATTGCGGGACTGCTGTGCTTCTTGGGTTTGTGGTACTAATTCTACTAGGGCGTTGTAAAATGACGATTCAGACGACTTTTGGAATAGTTCTGGCTGAATTAAATTGTGCGGTTCTAGCTGCTGAAAATCTAAATCACCTTGGGCGGCTAGTTTGGTGGAACGGTTGACGGTTTCGTAGATTTTATCTAGAGTACCATCACGGCGGATTTGTTGCAGATATAAGGCGCGATCGCGTACATCTAGTAAATCTTCTAATGCTCTTTGGGTGTATTCTGGGTCATTTTCTCCCAAAACAGCGTTTACTAGGTCATAGTCTATTTGTTTTTCGTCTTGTAGTAAGGTGCGGATACGTTGTAAGAAAAATTCTTGCAAGGTTTTGGTTAAAGCATTCTGGTCTTTGTTGTATGTTGCGGCAAAATCCCCTGCTATTTGGGTTAATAACTGCGATAAATTAATCTGCAAATTGGCAGGCCAAGTAATATTAATTACCGCATTAGCAGCCCGACGCAACGCAAAGGGATCTGAAGAACCAGAAGGAATTAAACCTATACCAAAGATACTAATTAACGTATCTAATCTATCAGCTAAACCGACAACTTGACCTGTAAGAGTTACTGGTAAATTATCACCTGCACCTGTGGGCAAATAATGTTCTACAATCGCTTGAGCAACTTCCGCATCTTCACCACTAGCCAAGGCATATTTTTCACCCATAATACCTTGTAATTCTGGAAATTCATACACCATTTGGCTAACCAAATCTGCTTTACATAATAAAGCTGCTCGTTGATTTTGCTGGCGTTGATTTTCTTCTAGTTGTAATTGGCTGCTAATGTAATCAGCAATCTTAACGATTCTATCTATTTTGGTACGAACCGAACCTAATTCTTCTTGGAAAGTAACCGTTTCTAACTGTGGTAAAAAGCTTTCTAAAGATTTAGATAAATCAGCTTTGTAGAAAAATTGACCATCAGCCAATCTAGCACGAATTACTCTTTCATTCCCAACAGCAATAATATCTGATTTACTGGGATCACCATTAGAAACTGTGATAAAATGAGGTAATAATTCTTTGCTTTCAACAGCCTTAAATACCGGAAAATAACGCTGGTGAGTCACCATCACTTCGGTAATGACTTCCGTGGGTAACTGTAAAAATTCCGATTCAAAATTACCGACTACAGCAGAAGGGTATTCAACTAAATTGGTGACCTCTTCTAACAAATCCGGGTAAATAACCGTAGAACCGCCGGATTTTTGGGCTGCTGCTTGCACTTGCTCTTGAATAATCTTAGCGCGTGCTTCCTGGTCAACGATCACATAAGCAGAACGCAGAGTTTCCACATAATCTGTAGCTTGGGCAATGGTCACAGCTTCGGGATGTAAAACCCGATGAGCTTCAGAAAGGCGATCGCTTGTAATTATCTCAGATCCATTGACCAATTGAATCGGTAAAACTTGCTCATCTAATAAAGCCACCAGCCAGCGAATGGGCCGAGAAAACCGCACATCGCCATCACCCCAGCGCATTAACCGCTTACCTTCCAAACCAGAAATCCACTGCGGTACTAGTTCTGTGAAGATATCCGCCACCGGACGACCAGCAATACTTTTCTTAACAAAGACAAAATCTCCCTTTTCTGTAGGGCGAATTTCCAAAGCTGACAGTTCTACACCTTGCTTTTTCGCAAAACCTGTAGCCGCTGGTGTCGGTTTACCATCCTTAAAAGCAGCTTGGGCGGGAGGCCCCTTAATTTCCTCTTCCCTGTCTGGTTGCTGGGAGGGAAGACCTGTAATTAGTACCGCCAACCGCCTGGGAGTACCGTAAACCTCTACAGCAGTGCTAGTGAGACTATTGGCTTCTAAACTTTGGGGAATGCGCGATCGCCATTGTACTATGGCATCACTGAGAAAACTTGCGGGTAGTTCTTCTGTACCAACTTCCAATAAAAACGCAGGCATAGGACTATATTTTAACTTTGCGTAGCTCAACTTTATCAGTCAACTTCCACAGTTTACCTTGTTGGCAGCCTGACGTATGCTATGGGCGACAGTTATTTGGCGTTGCGGCTGATATCTAAAATATGATTTACGCGAATTTTACCCACGATAATATAGAATCAATGCCTACAAAAAAATTCTTATGGAAACCCTCACCTTACATATACCTCCAGCCGTAGGTTTAACCGATGAGCAGTTTTATCAACTCTGCATTGCTAACGAACCTTGGCAATTAGAACTCACCCACACTGGAGAATTAATTATTATGCCCCCAACAGGCGGAGAAAGCGGAATTAGAAACTCTGATTTAACAACAGAGTTAAATTTATGGAACCGTCAAAGCAAATCGGGTAAAGTCTTTGACTCCTCCACCGAATTTAAATTACCCAATGGTGCTTATCGCTGTCCTGATGCTGCTTGGGTAAAATTAGAACGCTGGGAAGCTTTAACAAAAGATGAAAGACGACGTTTTCCACCTCTTTGTCCTGATTTTGTGATTGAATTGCGTTCAGAAACTGATAACCTAGATAAGCTACGCGCTAAAATGCGGGAATATCAAGAAAATGGTGCGCGTTTAGGTTGGTTAATTGACCCGCAAACTCCCTTAGTAGAAATTTATCGACCAGGACAAAACGTAGAAATTTTAAACTTTGCTTTTAATCAACCTCCTAAACTTTCTGGTGAATCAGTTTTGCCTGGTTTTGTTTTAGATTTAACGATTATTTTAAATCCATAGTTAACTAGATAACTCCTCCATCTTCTTTCGCAAACTTAGGGGCCTCATATCAGTCCAAACTTCCTTAATGTATTCTAGACATTCTGATTTGACTCCACGTTTATCTGCATCTCTCCAACCTAGAGCATTTTCTCGATCAGCCGGCCAAATAGAATACTGTTCTTCGTGATTCACTACAACTTTGTAAATAGTGGTGTCTTCTTTTTCGTCTCTATACATATGTTTCTTCTTGCTTGATTTTCATTTAAATATGAGCTTTACGACAAATAAAATAAGCGTTGCCTGGATCTCGCTCTACTCCAAAATCACGTTCTGCATCATAGACACTAATTTCTGTAAATCCCACATCTTCTAAAGCAGACCGAATTTCCGCAACAGAATAACATTTTTCCTCAACAGTATTGTCTGTGCGTTGCCAACTTCCTTCTAACAATTGAAATATTGTAAAATGAAGCCTACTTATCTTTTCTTCTGGATAATATATTGTTTTCAATGCCCAAGCATCTTCGTCTTTAACATCGCCGGTAATACTCCCGTTCCAGCTTGATTGAAAAGCTGCTTCTAGATATATGTTAAACACAAATACCCCATTATCCAACAGAGAGGCATAAACATTACCAAACGCAGATTTCAATTCTTGAAGGTTGAGGATATGAGTGAGAGATCCAGAAATAGAAACAATGCCATGAAAAGTAGGTGGCAATTAAAAAAAACGAGCATCATCACAGATAAATTCACCGCCTGGTGCATTCTCACTAGCATGACGCAAAATACTTTCTGAACCATCAAGTCCAGTCACTTTGTATCCTTTAGTTAATAGATTTTGCACTAGTTCTCCTGAACCGCAACACAGATCGAGAATGTGTGCGTCCTTGGGTACATTTCCTAGCAGCAGTTTTTCTATGGGTAGCAGTGCCTTTTGAACTTGGTTTTGACCCAAGTATTCTTTGTATATGCCGGCAATAAGATCGTAGCTGGAATAACGAGTTGCTAAAGACATGAAGTTTCTCCTTGTTTTAGGAATAGATGTGTACTTACTCAATTAGAGAAAATTGAAATTAGTTGTTATAATTCAAGCATTAATTCAATTAATTAATGCTGATTTTTCAGGCAAAAAACCTGCTTCTCGCAGTTCTGTGACGCTATCTTTTACCGCTTGAATTATGTAATTGATATCTTCGTCTGTATGAGCTGTGGATAAGTAACCACCTGCACCAAGAAGAAGAATACCTCTGTACATCAGGTGATAACGTAACAAGTTCATACTCTGGGAAGCGGCAGCATTTGCCGTGGAGCTATTATTATCTGAGGAAGCAGGCCCAAATAATGAGCCAAAATTTGCCAACCTAATTGGCACTTCATCTTCTTCAAAGTAAGCATTTAAGGTAGTGACGAATTGAGATGTACGTTGATTCAACTGCTGCTGAAGGGCTGGCCCCTGAGTTTTGAGATGTTGAAGGACTACTCGTGCAGCAGCCATTGCTAATGGGTGTTTGCAAAAAGTTCCGGCAAAAAATGTTGTTTTTGCACTTGGGTAGGAATCATCTCCATAATTCCACATCCCGCCGTCGATGGCATCCATATAAGCAGCTTTACCAGCAATAATTCCGATGGGCAAACCGCCACCGACAATCTTTCCATAGGTTGCTATATCTGCTTGAACGCCAAAATACGCTTGAGCGCCTCCTGGATGAATGCGGAAACCTGTAACCATTTCATCAAAGATTAAGGTTATTCCCAATTCTGTTGTTAATTGGCGCAGTTCTTGAAGAAACATTTTAGGTTGTAAATCTGGGCGAGTCGTCTGCACAGGTACAACCAAAACTGCTGCCAATTCCTGCTTGTGTTCTTTTATGGCTTCTAGCGATCGCGGATTATCATAATCTAATACCAAAACGTCTTGAACAAGATTTAGTGGTATTCCCAGCGCACTTGGTACTGTACGGATATTTCCGTCTACAATCCGGGCTTCAACTAACGTTGCATCAGAATGACCGTGATAAGAACCTGAAAACAAAGCAATTTTGTTACGACCTGTAACTGTTCGTGCCAGACGTATTGCTGTCATGACCGCTTCTGTGCCTGTATTAGAAAAGGCAACACGTTCGGTGTTTGTCATTTCACAAATCGACTGAGCAACTTCGCCAGCAAACTCAGATTGCGGCCCTAACTGGATGCCATTTTCTAGTTGTTCTACTAAAGCTTCTTTAATAAAAGCAGGATTATGACCAAAGAGATTGACTCCAAACCCCATCATGCAATCTACATATTCGTTATCATCAACATCCCAAGTTTTGGAGCCTAAAGAACGCTTACCCACAATGGGATAAACCATTTCTTTAAAGGCCAAATCAAAGCCTACGGTAGCGCGAATATCTGCTAAGACTGGACGATAATTTTGGGAAATTTGTTTGGAGGTTTTTGTTCGCTGAGTGTAGCGCCTAATTAATGTTTCTAGATGTTCTTGCTGCCGAGATATGGGATGATTTGTAGTTTCTGTTTGCATGGTTGGCATTGTTTTAATTTACCTTTTGGCTTGTTGTTAATTGATTTTTTTACTTGTTATGATTCTGCTGGTTGTGGAGCATCAAGAAAGCCAGTATTAACTAGATAAGAAAAGTAAGTATCTAGTAAAGTTTTATCAACTGGCGGACAAATTATAGAGGTATTTTCTAGTCCTGTAAGCATATTTTGACAATCAATTTGTTGCATTGCTGAGTTAGCATTTTGCTCTTTAGATTGCTTTTCAGGAAAGAGTAGTACCAGTGAATGCAAGGGACTTTCAGCATGAAAATCAGTTTCAGTTCTTAAATCTGCTTGCCACTTTTCTTTCAATATTGATTGCCATTTGTCATAAGAAACTTCTTGAATAGAATAACCAAAGGAACACAGCCATTTAATCAGATTTTTTAACTCAATAGGCTGAGGATTACACACATGAAAAGCTTTTCCTAAAGATGCTTTTTTCTGCGATAGACGAACAATTGCTTGGCTTACAAAGTCCACAGGTGTCATGTCTACCATAGCATCTGCGTCTGGTACACTTCCAAGTTGGATCAAACCTTTAATTGTTCTGTGTAGAAAATCTTTAGTATTAGAAACACCAGTTTGGCTGCTTCCTGACATCCTTCCTAGTCTGTAAATAGCGACAGGTAGACCTCGTTCACGTGCAGTTACAACTAACTTTTCTGCGACCCATTTACTCTGAACGTAGCCAATATATGGCACAGGTACATCATTCAGGTTGTCTACTTCTTCTATTGGTTTGCCTCCCGAAGAGTCTACGCAATCAAAAACGCTGAGAGTAGACATAAAATGTAGGGGTTTTGTTTTGGTTAAACTGGCTAATCTGAGAATTTCGTGAGTTCCAAGAACATTGGCAGCCCTAACTACAGAATATGGATAGACAAGATTAATGAATGCAGCATTGTGATAAATAAGATCAATTGTTTTTGCTAATTCTAGAAACTGCTCATTATCAAGTCCTAAAAGTGGTAAAGATAAATCTCCGGCAACTGGAATAATTCTAGAGCTTAAAGATTCATTCCAGAGTAGATAAGATTCCAGGTTCTGTTTAATTCTCTTCTTCGCTGAGTCTACATTAGAGGCACGTACTAAGCAGTAAATATCTGCTGTGGTCTTCTGTAAAAGTTCATGGAGTAAAAACGCTCCGACAAAACCTGTTGTTCCTGTCAACAAAATACTAGCTGGTGCAATCGTATAATCAACTGGTACTCCATCAGGACGGATTGTTGGATCTAAGATAGAATCGGCACTTAAAGTCGCCAGTAATTCTTTACTGGGAGTGTAACCTGTTCCACCCACAAGCTTCGCGTCGGGTAGTGTTACACAATGGTCAATCATCTGTTGTAGTGCTTCAATAAAACGAGCAGCTAAATGTTCAATAGTAGCTTGGCGGTGAATAGCCTCGCTGTAAGTCCAAGACACTTGCAATTGACCTTGAGAAACAATTGCGTTGATATCTAGTAAGTAGCGACGGCTTCCGCGGAGGCTATGGCTGGGGCCAATATCTGAATTGCTTGGTCTAAATACTGATGATTCCGCAAGTATTTGGTCTGTTTGACCCAAGTAATTGAAAAGTATTTCCGCTTCAGGTAAGCTTTGCAGTTGCTCTTTGATTAATTGAGTGGTGCTAAGATAACGCAGCACTCCATAGCCAAGACCGCGATTTGGGATAGCACGCAGTTGGTGTTTGACAGTTTGCAATACCTCTGCTAAGTCAGAAACCTCACCCAAGTTTAATGACACTGGAAAGATAGTTGTAAACCAGCCTACAGTACGCGATAAATCCACATCATCAAAGATTTCTTCTCGCCCATGTCCTTCTAGGTTAACCAGCAAGTAAGAATTGCCAGTCCACTCTGCAAATGTCCTCACTAGCGCCGCAAGCAAGACATCGTTGATTTGAGTTTCATAAGCTGCGGGTACTTTTTGCAACAAAGCTTGAGTTTCTGCCACACTCAAGGAAACAGATATAGTACGAGCCGATGCTTCTGTGTTCTCACCTGCGGGAAAATCTACTGGGATGGGAGAAATCTGCTGACGAGATTCTGCACACCAGTACTCTAGTTCTGTTTGCAGTTCGGCTGACTGGGCGTAGTTTCTCAGTTTTTGCGCCCACTGCTGGAAGGACGTTGTTTTAGCTGGTAATTTAATTGTCTTACCTGCTTGTAGTTGAGTGTAAACGGTTTGGAAATCCTCTAGTAAAATCCGCCAAGAAACACCATCAACAGCTAAATGGTGAATGACTATGAGTAAGTAGCTGGGCTGATTTGCCCCACGGTCAAAAATAGCCGCTTGGACTAAGGGACTTTGTGAGAGGTGGAAACTAGCTTGTAATTTTGTGGCTGTGGAGGCGATCGCCTTTTCTTGTTCTTGCTGTGACAATGTAGAAAAGTCGTAGCGTGTCACTGGGAAAATATCTGTGGGAGGAGCGTAGACGCAAAGCGGCTTGTCGCTAGACATCGCTTGCTGCCATCCAGAAATATTCTTGACAAAATGCAAACGAAGTGCATCATGATGCAATATTAATTGCTGCATCACCTGCTGTAAAATTTCGGTGTCAAGATGTTGCCGCATTTCCAGCAGGAATGCCTGATTCCAGTGATGTGGCTGTGGTTGATTTTGCTCAAAAAACCAGTGTTGAATCGGGGTGAGATATACCTCGCCTGTGACTAATCCTTGTTCTGCTTGGATAGTGCGAACTGTACCAGCCACTGCTGCCAACTTGGCAATTGTCTGGTTATCAAAAATCTGTTTAGGAACCAATTGCAAACCAGCTTGATTGGCCTTAGCAATAATCTGAATACTCAAGATAGAATCGCCACCCAACTCAAAGAAATTGTCGTGGATACCCAAGCGTTCCACACGCAAAACTTGAGTCCAAATGTCTGCTAATAATTTTTCAGTTGGCGTACTGGGTGCGACAAAAGTACCTGACTTGGCTCTAATTTGTTCTGGTGCTGGCAATGCCTTGATATCCACCTTGCCATTAGGAAGGCGCGGTAGATTGTCTAGCTGCACAAAAGCAGACGGCACCATATATGAAGGTAGTTTTTCTTCTAGAAATTGTCGCAGGTCGCTGGTGCTAGGTAAGCTTTGAGATTGTGGAACTAAATAAGCTATGAGGCGCTTGTTGCCTGATTCTTCATCTGTGGCTATAACTGCAAGCGATCGCACTTGGGGATGTTGACTTAGTACCGCCTCAATCTCACCTAATTCAATGCGGAAACCGCGAATTTTTACTTGGTTGTCAGTCCTTCCCAAAAACTCTATGTTTCCATCTGGTAAATAGCGGCCTAAATCTCCAGTCTTGTATAGCCGTTTTCCTGGTTGATTGCTAAAAGGGTTGGGAATGAATTTTTCAGCAGTCAAATGTGGCTGGTGGAGATAACCGCGTGCTAAACCATCACCACTGATATATAGTTCTCCAGCTACACCTATAGGAACCGGACGCAAAGAAGCATCCAGGATATATATTTGTGTATTAGCGATCGCATGACCAATAGATACTTGAGTTCTTGATGGCAGTGCTTCGCACTTATATACACTACTCCAAACTGTTCCTTCTGTTGGGCCATATTCATTAAACAGAAAAGTTTTTGGCAGTAACTCTAAATGGCGCGTCACTAGAGTTTTTGGACAAGGTTCACCTGCAACAATCACTGTATGAAGTGATGCCAACTGTGTTTGTTGTGCATATTCTAAAAGAAGGTTGTAGAACGAAGGCAGGCTTAATATATGTGTGATTTGTTTTTGGGTAATTAGCTCAATCAATTCTGACAAATCCTGCTCCCCAACAGCTTGGGGAAGAACAAGACTTCCTCCTTGGCAAATAGTCCAAAATATACCTGCAATTGAACTATCGAAAGCAAACGATGAAAGTAGCAAGAATCCCTTGACAGGTTCTTGATAGTAATTAATCCGAGTATTAGTAGAGTGAACTAAGTTTTCATGGGTGATTTGTACACCTTTAGGTTTACCCGTAGAACCAGATGTGTAAATCACATAAGCCAAATTTTCAGGACTCATTTCCACAACAGGATTTTCTCTACTGTGAGATGCAATAGTTTCCCATTCAGAGTCTAAATAAATAGTTTTTGCTTGATGTTGGGGTAAACTAGGCGCGAGGTGCTGCTGAGTTAATAAAATTGGTGTTTGAGTATCTGACAATAAAAATGCTAAACGCTCTTGGGGATATGTTGGATCTAAGGGTAGATAAGCCGCACCAGCTTTCAAAATCCCCAGAATACCAACAAACATTTGTAGAGAATTTTCTGTGCAAATTCCCACTAGCATATCTGGTTTAATACCTAATTTTTGGAGGTGATGTGCTAGTTGATTTGCATGATTATTCAGTTCAAAATAAGTTAATTGCTGGTTTTTAAAAGCAACAGCAATATTATTTGGTGTGCATTTTACTTGCTCTTCAAATAGATGATGAATACATTGGTTTTTGGGGTAATTGTTTTGTCTACAATTAAAATCTCCTAGTATTTTTTTTAATTCAATAGGCTTTAATATCTCTAACTCACTAATTACAGATGATGGTTGATTGCAGATGCTTTGCAGTAAAGTTTCAAATTCTCCCGCCAAGCGGTTGATATCTTCTGCATCAAACAAGTTAGAGTCATAATAAAATTCTATATTTAAAAAGTCTGACTGCTCACGACAAGAGCATTTAACTTTAAACCTATCAATACAGTTATATTGCTTCTCTATTGAAAAGCAAATACTTTCTGTATAATACTGCTCTTTTTGTCCTTCAAAATCAAAACAAAACGGGAAGAAAGACGAACTTATCCCTTGATTGCTACCTTCTTGAACTTGTTCCCAGTCAAAACTAGCTTGCCATTCGTCAAGTTCTTGTATACGTTGATTAATTTGGCAGACAACATCGCTAAATAAGCTAGTTTCTGATAAATTACAATTTAATGGTAAGTATTTGGCAAATAGTCCTAATATTTCTTCTAACTCTTCATATTGACGGCCATCGTAAGCCGTACCAATAATCATTTCCGGTTGTTCAGTTAGGCGCATGAGCAGAATTTGCCAGCAAGCCAATAAAATTACAGAAACAGAAATATCATACTTTTGTGCTAAAGTTTCAATTTGACTTGTCAAATTAGGTGCTATCTTTAAACCAACAATTTGAGGCTGAAACTCCGTATTAACTTTGAATTGATTTTCTAAGGGTAAATGTACGTGCAGGACATGAGAAAAATCCTGTGTGCGCCAATATTCTCTACCTATTTCTGTATCGTCTGCTTCTAGTAATTCATTTTGCCATTCAGCAATATCGGCATATTGCATGATTTCATTAGTTAGTGATTCGTTATGTAAGCAGGCTGTATAAGAATTACTAATTTCACGTACCAAATTTCTGAGAGTTATAGAATCTGCACACAGAGCAGGTAAGCCGAGAATTAGTTTATATTTATGAGGCGATAAAGTAATCAAACAGATGTGTAAAAGTTCCCCCTGTTCATAATTGAAAGGAGACTGGAGCATTTCTTGAAAAATTTCATCAATCTTGGTATTTTGTTGCTGAGGTTGTAAACTGCTCAAATCATAGTCATGATTGTTCAATTTACTCTGATTATTGATAACTTGAACAGGAATTTGCATTCCTGGTAAGCATTGAAATTGGGTACGCAAGATTTCATGACGATTGATAACATCATGAATAGCTTTTTGAAGAGTATGGGTGTCTAAATTCCCCTCAATTAAAACTGTACATTGGACACGTAAGGAAAAATTACTGCTTTGTTGCTGCGACAACCATAAATGCTTTTGTAGTGGGGAAAGTTTTACACCTTCAATAATTTGAGCTTGCATAGACACTGAACCTCAGATTTAAATTATTAAATATTAAATGTCTTTTGGGCTGAATGGTTCTGCCATTCCTACTAAAACTTTTCTATCACCAATAAATGGTTCTCTTGCGTGTGCTACCGACATATTATCTAACATCAAGATATCTCCTTTTTGCCATGAGAAGATTATTTTTTCTTGATAATAAGCATGGCGTAATTCATCTAAGACTGAAGCTTCTATTGGTGAGCAATCACCATAATATGTATTGTTAGGTAAGTCTTCCTCTTTTAAAAAGGATAAGGCTTCACGCATTGCTGTTTCTAGCGTTGATACATGGAAAAACGTACCATGATTAAACCATACTAATTCGCCAGTTTGAGGATGTTGGGCAACGGCTGGACGACAAAAACGAGTTCTCAAGCGATCGCCATTCCATTCATACTCAATTTGGTTATTACGGCAATATTCTTCTACTTTGGCTTTATCTTCGGTTTGAAAAACTGTTTGCCATGTCAGTCCTAGCCCATCATTGTAGTTGCGAACGTACAAGATTTTCTTTTCTATAAAACACTCTCTAATTTTTGGATCTATGCGGGCAAAAATATTTCGACAATCGGCAATTGGTGTTTCTCCACCATGCTGGGAATTTATCAAACAGCAAAAGTATATTTTTAAAGGCCACCGTAGCCAGTATGTACCTTCATTATGCAAGAAGATGCTGTGTTGAGCAGGATAGTCAGTAGAAGTATATATTTTATTACTTAATTCATGACGCGGCGAAGAGCGATCGCGGTATTCTAGTAACTCCCCATTAGAAGTTGCATGAACAAACTGATTGAATTGTTCTGCTTGGGATATGCCAAAATTCCTGAACAGTAAGGCTCTATGCTGTAACAACAGCTGATCAATTAATTCTCGATTATTTTTAGCCCATTCTAGTAGATTGATTCCTTCCACTACAGGTTGAATTAACACAGGGATGTTTTTTCCTGGGAGTAGAGGCTTGATTTCTACTAATTCTGCTTGGGACATCGTAATGGTTTTTCGCCGGATAGTTCCCAAATTACCGAGACTTTGTTTCTTTTGTCTGTTAATTTCATTCATAGCCTTGCTGATTAACTGTTTGAATTTTGCTTAATTTTCATTAATTTCTGGCGAATACTATTTTTATACTCCTGCTCCCTAACTAGTTGTTTTTGTTGATTTGATTCATCAAGTTTTCCAACTAATTGATTGAGCCGAATCTCTGGTTGAGTAACCACACATCGCAAAATCATTTCTAATGCTTCTACCATGCGGACTATAGTGCTGGATTCAAATAAATCTGTTTTGTATTCAAAGCAACCACTAATACCTTCTGCTTGTTCTGAAACTAGGAGTCCTAAATCAAACGGAGATATCTGCTTGTTGGTATCGAATGGGCTAAGGGTGACATCGGGTAAAAATAAAGTAAGTTTTTGAATATCAGGTGTGGCTATGTTCTGTAAAGTAAACCACACTTGAAACAGTGGGTTATAATTCAAATCTCGTTCTATCTGTAATTCTCCAACTAACTTTTCAAAGGGCAAATCTTGATGTGCATAAGCTCCTAAAGTTACTTCGCGTGTCCGTCGTAGCAATTCACTAAAACTAGGATTTCCGAAAAGGTTTGTCCGCAGAGCTAAACTATTGACAAAAAAGCCAATTAGTCCCTCGATTTCACTGCGGTTGCGGTTAGCAATAGGCGAACCTACAACAATATCCTCTTGCTTGCTGTAGTAGTGAAGCAAAACGTTGAACATGGTTAGCAAGGTCATAGAGAGGGTAACATCTGCTTGCTTGCTAAGTAATTTCAGTGCATCGCTGAGGTCTTTAGGTAACTGAAACGATTGGATTGCACCAGTGTAAGTTGGTTGTAAAGGTCGAGGTTTGTCTGTAGGTAACTCTAGCTTTATCGGTGCGTCTTTGAGTTGCTGTTTCCAGTAATTTAATTGGTTTTCTAGCACCTTTCCTTGCATCCATTCTCTCTGCCAAACAGCAAAATCTGCATACTGAATTGGCAAGTCTGGGAGTGTCAGCGATTTACCTTGGCTAAAGGCTGCGTAAAAGTCTGCTAGTTCTCGAATGAGTATCGCCATTGACCACAGATCGGAGATAATGTGGTGCATTGTCAACAGTAATATATATTCTGTTTTGTCTAGCTGGAGTAGCGTGGCTCGTATGAGTGGCCCTTGAACTAGGTGGAATGGGCGTTGTGCTTCTTTGAGTGCAAGGCGCTGTGCTTCAGCCTCTCGTTGCGATCGCTCATTTCCTCTGAGGTCTACTATCGGTATAGTAATCTCTGTAATCGGTTGAATTTTTTGGACTGGTTGACCTTCAACTGTAGTAAAAATTGTGCGTAAGCTTTCGTGACGACTAATCACTGCATTCAGACTTTGCTCTAAGCCTGTGATGTTGAGGGAACCAGTTAAGCGCACAGCCGTAGGAATAGTATAAGTATGATTGCCTGGGTCTAATTGATCGAGTAGCCACAGCCGTTGTTGAGCAAAAGACAGAGGTAAATCTTGCTCACGCCAAACACGATTGATGGGTGGTAATTCTAAGCCTTTACCAGTGTTAATCGCTGTTTGAACGTCTTTAGCGAGTTCCGCGACAGTTGGAGATTCAAACAAACGGCGCAAGGGTAACTCGACTTTAAAGGCTTGGCGAATTTGGGAGATGACACGTGTCGCCAATAGAGAATGTCCCCCCAACTCAAAGAAATTGTCGTTGACACCAACTTTTTCTAAACCAAGTACCTGTGTCCAGATACCAACCAGCATTTCTTCCATTGGAGTAACAGGAGCCGCAAACTCAGATTCGGGTATAAACTGTGTCAAATCAGGTATAGGAAGTGCTTTGCGGTCTATTTTGCCATTTGGTGTAAGTGGTAATTTTTCCAGTAATACAAAAGCAGAAGGAATCATGTACTCTGGTACATTTTCTTTGAAGTATTTGCGTAAATTCGATATTAATTCACTGTTATTTACTGATTCCAAATTGTCAGTCTTAGCAACTATATATGCTACTAAACGCTTGTCACCAGGGTTATCTTCCCTAACTATAACAACACTGTCTTGTACAACCGAATGCTGAATTAGTTTGGCTTCGATTTCTCCTAATTCAATTCGGAAGCCACGAATTTTTACTTGATGATCAATTCGCCCCAAAAATTCAATACTGCCATCGGGGAAATAACGGGCTAAATCACCAGTTTTATAAAGGCGCTCCCCCTGCTCTGTATATAAGGGGTTAGGAATGAATTTCTCAGCTGTGAGTTCGGGATTATTTAAGTAGCCTCTAGCAACTCCCACGCCACCAATGTACAGTTCACCTATAACTCCCACAGGTACGGGGTGGAAATATTTATCTAGTAAATAAATTTGAGTGTTGGCAATAGGGTGACCAATGGGAACTGTCTGGTGATGTGTACTGTCAAGCGAACACATCCAATAGGTAACATCAACCGCAGCTTCTGTTGGCCCATAAAGATTGTGTAGTTCTGCTGACAAACGAGCAAAGAAGCGTTTTTGTAGTTCGGCTGATAGCGCCTCACCACTGCAAATCACTCGTTTGAGAGATTTACAACTTTCTAGACCTTCTGCTTCTAAAAAAGCTTGTAGCATGGAAGGCACAAAATGCAAGGTGGTAAGTTGCTCTTGTTTAATTAAATTAACTAAGTATGCAGGATCTCGATGACCATCTGGTCGAGCTACTACTAAACGCGCACCTGTCAGCAAAGGCCAGAAAAATTCCCAAACTGACACATCAAAGCTAAAAGGTGTCTTTTGCAATACACAATCTGCTGTTGTTAATTGATAAGTGTCTTGCATCCACAGTAAGCGATTGCAGATACCTTGGTGGCTATTCATTGCCCCCTTTGGTTTACCTGTAGAGCCAGAGGTGTAAATTACATAAGCTAAGTTATGACTACTAACATCAGTTAATGGTTTTTCTTGGCTCTCTTGAGCAATTTTTCCCCAATCGGTATCTAAACAGATGACTTTGGTTGCATAATCCCCTACTTGTGCAACTAAGTTCTGCTGGGATAATAAAACCGGAGCTTGAGAGTTTTCCAACATGAAAGCTAAACGCGCTTGGGGATAGCTTGGGTCGATAGGGACATAAGCACCACCGGCTTTGAGAATCCCTAAAATGCCAATTACCATTTCTAGAGAACGCTCGACACAAATCCCTACTAATACCTCTGGGCTAACACCCAATTTTTGTAAATAATGGGCTAGTTGATTGGCTCGTTGGTTGAGTTGGCGATAGGTGAGTTGCTGATTTTCAAATAATACTGCAATGGCATCTGGTGTTTTTTCTACCTGTTCTTCAAATAATTGATGAATGCACTTATTCTGGGGATAGTCAGCTTGAGTTTGATTCCACTCTATTAACAGATGGTGTTGCTCATCTGTAGTTAACAGGGGTAATTCAGAAAGCTGTTGCTCTGGATTAGCCACAATTCCACAGAGCAATGTCTGCAAATGCCCTGCTATCCGGCGTATAGTATCTGCTGCAAATAAATCAGTATTATATTCCAGACTGCCAGTAAGTTGTGACGCTGTTTCACTCATCTCCAGTGTCAAATCAAACTTCGCAGTGCTACTGTCACGTTCAAGAGGATTCAAGATTAAACCTGGCAACTCTATCTGTGTCTTTTGTGCATTCTGAAGTATGAACATCACCTGAAATAGCGGCGAATGACTTAAACTCCGTTGTGGCTGCAATTGTTCTACAAGTTGCTCAAAGGGTACATCTTGATGAGCATAAGCCCCTAAAGCAACTTCGCGCACTCGACGCAGCAATTCTCGAAAACTGGGATTACCTTCTAGATTAGTTCGCAATACTAAGGTATTAACAAAAAAACCAATTAACCTTTCTATTTGACTGTGGTTACGATTGGCAATTGGTGAACCAACCACAATATCAGTGCTGTTTGTGTAGCGATACAACAAGGTTTTGAAGGCTGCCAGCAAAGTCATAAACAAGGTGGCACCTTCTTGCTGACTCAACTTCTTCAAAGCAACAGATAGTTCTAGCGGTAGCTGGAAACAATGAGTAGCACCTCGGAAGGTTTGAATCGCTGGGCGTGGGTAGTCAGTAGGTAACTCTAGTCCTGTTGGCGCACCCTGCAACTGCTGTCGCCAATAAGCAAGTTGGGATTCTAGTACTTCACCCACAAGCCACTGCCGTTGCCATGCGGCAAAGTCTGCATACTGTATTGGTAATTCTGGCAGCGCGGTTCGCGTAGCTTCTCTCAGAGATGGTTGCTCTTGAGAATAGGCTGCGTAAAGTGCTGTTAATTCTTGGACGAGGATCTCGAATGACCAAGCATCGGTGATGATATGATGCATTGTTAACAAAGCTACGCATTCTTGAGTGCTTAACCGTAGCAAAGTAAAGCGTAGTAAAGGCCCTTGTTTTAAATCAAAAGGCAACTTAGCTTCTTGAGCAACCAGTCGTAAAACTTCAGCTTGTTGTTCTGTTTGTGTGATTCCTTCCAAGTTAATTACAGGTAATTCCAAAGTTAAGCTGGGAGCAACTACCTGAACTGGTTGTTCCTTAATCACTGTAAAAGTAGTTCGCAAGATTTCGTGACGCTGCACGATTTCGTTAAAACTCTGTTTTAGTGCTGCTAGATTGAGTGTACCGACCAGACGCAGAGCAAAAGAAAGATTGTAAGAAGGGTCATGAAGATCAAACTGATTCAGGAACCACAACCGTTGTTGAGCAAAAGATAGGGGTAGGTTTAGATTTCTAGTAATGGGCTTTATAGTAAGCGAATTTGAGGCTAGGTTAGCAGCAGATAGAAACTTGAGGATTTCTATCTTGCGTTCTCGCAACTCGGCACTCAATTCTGGTGTTAATGTTCCTTGAGGAGCGTTACAGTATAAGCGATCGCCATCAACTCTGAGCTTGATGTCTAGACTTTCAATATAAGACAAAAATTGATCGATGGTTTTCATAAATCTTTCTCCTCGTAACCGAACCCACTTAAAGCCATGTTTGTTCAGAATCAGCTAATCACAATTAAGTCAGGCATTTGTTCACAACTCTATTTCCTCGCGATCGCCTAAATTAGAACTGGCAGAAACTAGAATTTTTGTAGCTGTACCACGAATTTTTTCGATACATTCTGAAATGCCAGCTATAGTAGGTTCATCAAATAGGTGACGCAAAGGTAAATCTACAAGGAAGGCTTTACGCAAGTGAGATATTACCTGAGTGCCTAACAAGGAGTGTCCGCCCAACTCAAAAAAGTTGTCATAAAGTCCTATCTGTTCAACACCAAGAAGTTTTTGCCAAATGTCGGCAACGGTTTGTTCTACTTCATTTCTAGGCGCAACATAGACTGTGTTTAAATTCGGTCTTTGGTGGTTAGAAAATAAATTTTTCTCAATCGATGCTTTTGTATTTCGTAGGGATTCAAGCTTGATCCATCGGTCGATTCTAGTTTGCAATTCTCCTGTTGAGACAATTATTTGAGGGACACCAGGCATAGATAAAATACGTTCCCAGGCTTTTATCCCTTCCTGTAATGTCATAGAATTTGTATCTTGCTGTTCTTCTTTAGTTTGCCAGCCATCCCAGTTTATACTCTGCCATAAGCAAGAATTTCCTTGGTTACGCTGATGAACAAAAGCATCCATAAAGATGTTGGCTGCGGAATAGGCAATAAATCCTAATCCTCCCAAAATTGATGATAAAGATGATGTTAATAGACAAAAATCTAGCTTTTGCTCTTGCAAAACTTTTTCTAAGACAAATAATCCGTAGATCTTAGAATGGAATTGTAATTGAGCTTCAGTGATGGAAGTTTCTTGAATAGTGTAATGAGAATTGTTCGGGTTTCCTGCTGCATGAATGACACCATGAATTGCACCAAAGCGTGTAATAGCTGTAGCGATCGCATTGTGCATTTGTTGTTCGTTAGCAACATCAGCACTGATAACTAAAACTTCAGCACCTAATGTTTCCAGTGCTAGTAATTTTCGCAGCTTGCAACTCACAATATCTTGTTCATCATGAGTCACTAACCATTCACTCCACTGCTCTTTTGCAGGTAAATCTGTTCGTCCCAACAGAATTAACTTCGCCTGTACTTTTTCAGCTAAATATTCTGCCAACGATAAACCAATGCTACCTAATCCACCAGTAATTAAGTAGACACCTTCTTGCCTCAAGCTGATTTTGTCAGTCACACTTTGATCTAAGCGTGCAGCTTCATAGGTTTGAACCCAGCGATGATGGCCGCGGTAAGCAATGACATTCTCTGTTGGTTGTGCTGTTAATTCTCCTACTAACTGGTTTATCAGTTTCTCTGGTGGTTTGGTGTCAGCAACAGGAATTACCACATCAATATTGCAGCAGGTAATATGCGGATATTCCTGGGGAATTACCTTACAAGACCCAATCACTGTTGCTTTGTTTGGGCAGATGTTTTCTTCGCCAGTGACATCTTGTACATTACTGGTGATCACTATCAGCTTTGTTGGCTCAGTTAGATTTTGTTCTGCTAGCGCCTGTGCTAAGAAAAGTAGACTGTAGAAGCCGACTTTCTGACAATCATCGAAATATTGCGTCTGTTCACTAAGACTACTACTGACCAAACTATGGTGAGGTGTGACACTCCAAAAATGAGCGATCGCTTGTGGAATCAAACCTTGTTTTTGTAGTGTTTGCAGTAACGCATGATAGTCTTTGCGTTGTTCGGGATTGATTGTATAACTTCCATCGCCCAGTTGAGCAAACTGCTCGCCTATCTTGACAGTAATAACATTTTGACCATGTTGTTCTAGTCGTTTTGCTACTTCTGTTCCGACTCCATACCCATCCACAAAGACCAACCAGCATAAATTTTCCTGTGTCAATTCACCTGTTTGCAAAACTCCCAGTGGTATAGATTGTTGCCAGCGAGGGATGTAAAACCAATCAGCAATATCTGACTTTTTCTGTAATAGTTTTTCTGTTGACTTTGCCACAGAAGCTATGGGGTTTGCCTCAATCCAGTAGCGTTGACGCTCAAAAGGATATGTTGGTAAGGGTAGGCGATTCCTGCGGAAAGCTTCTCTACGAGACGCTGCGCGAACGCTAACGCATTGTTGATCGGCGTAAAAACCTGACCAATTCACTTGCACCCCAGCTAACCAGAGTCTACCCAAGGTGTTGAGTATAAATTCCACATCTGGCTTTTGCTCTTGGGGATGGCGGATTGAGGTTAGTACCAGCTGCTCATTTGCTTGGTGTTGCTTGATTAAGCTGCTCAAAGCTCGTCCTGGGCCAACTTCTAGTAAAATTCGTTCTGGCTGTTTGACTAACTCAGTCACTCCTTCACTAAAACGCACTGGTTGTCTGAGATGCTTCGCCCAATAATTAGGGTCAGTTGCTTCGGCTGTGGTAATCCAAGTTCCACTGACATTAGATAAAAATGGAATTTTCGGAGGATTAAGTTTAACTGTCTGTAACAGTTGATTAAACGGCTCAACGATTGGTGACATCATCGGAGAGTGAAAAGCATGAGAAGTGTGTAAAAGTCTACACTCCACACCTTTGTCGCGCAGTTGATGTTGCAACTGTTCTATAGAAGATACTGGGCCAGCTACAACACATAGAGATGGTGTATTGTAAACTGCGATCGTTAATTCTTCTGTTAGTAAAGGTTGAAGTTCCGCCTGTGATAGCGGTACAGCCAACATCGCCCCAGCCGGAACCTGCTGCATCAGCCGCCCGCGCATTGCCACCACAAACAAAGCATCTTCCAGCGAGAATACCCCAGCCAAGCAAGCAGCAACATACTCGCCAATACTGTGACCAATCATCACTTGTGGATGTATGCCCCAAGCCATCCACAATTGTGCCAAGGCATATTCCACCACAAACAGGGCAGGTTGGGCCATCGCCGTTTGTTTTAGCTGTTTTTCCACTTCTTGATTTTGCGCCGCATCAGGATATAGTAAATCTCGCAAATCTATTCCGAGATGCGGTGTGAGCAATCTACAACAATTATCAATCTGTTCTCGAAAAATTGGCTCAGTTTCATAGAGTTCTCGACCCATGTCCACATACTGAGTACCTTGTCCAGAAAACATAAACGCCACTGGGCAATGTTTTGGTTCCTGATAGTGGGTGAATACTCCTGGTGAACCTGGAGATTTCAATGCTTTGAGTGCATCATCAATGTTCTTGCATACCAACATCCGGCGATGGTCAAAACTTCTACGACCAACACCAAGGGTATAAGCGATATCAGCAAAATTCGCATTATGGTTTTGCTGTAAATAATCAACTAAATTTGTCGTAGCTGTTTCTAGAGCAGACTCAGTTTTAGCTGAAAGCACTAATAGCTGATAATTTCTCCCCTGCTTCCCTGCTCTCCTGCTCCCCTGCTCCATCACAGGTGCTTCTTCAAGAATTACATGAGCATTAGTCCCACCAATACCAAAGGAACTGACACCAGCACGGCGAGGAATACCCCTTACCTCCCAAGATGAAAGAGCAGTATTAACGTAAAAAGGACTGTTGGCAAAATCAATTTGGGGATTAGGTTTTTCAAAGTGTAAGCTGGGTGGAATCTGCTTGTGCTTGAGAGCTAACACAGTTTTGATTAAGCCAGTCACTCCGGCGGCAGCATCCAAGTGTCCGATATTTGTTTTCACCGAGCCAATTGCACAAAAACCTTTCTTTTTAGTGCTAGCTTGAAAAACCTGTGTAAGTGCTGCGATTTCAATCGGGTCTCCTAACGATGTACCTGTACCGTGGGCTTCAATATAGGTAATAGTTTCTGGCTCAACTTCTGCCACAACTTGAGCCATTTTAATTGCCTTTGCTTGACCACCGATACGGGGTGCAGTGTAGCTAACTTTGTTTGCGCCATCATTATTGATAGCAGAACCTTTAATCACAGCGTGGATACAATCTCTATCAGAGAGGGCATCTTCTAACCTTTTCAAAACCACAATTCCCACACCTTCACCGCCAATAGTTCCCTGTGCCTTAGCATCAAAGGCACGGCAGTAACCATCTGGTGAGCTAATGCTACCTTCTTGGTAGAAATAACCAGCTTTTCTGGATGAATTGATGGAAACACCACCAGTCAAAGCCATATCACATTCACCATTCAGCAAGCTTTGACAGGCTAGGTGTACAGCTACTAATGAAGTTGAACAGGCGGTTTGGACTGTATAACTCGGCCCAGTTAAGTTAAGTTTATAAGAAACGCGCGTAGTAAGGTAATCTTTATCACCAGCAATGCTGAGTTGATGACCACTAAAACTAAGATTTTGATTTAAATAAACATTAAGTAAGTAGCTACTGAGACTAGAGCCTCCAAAAACACCTATAGCACCTTTGTATATGTCTGAGTTATAACCCGCGTTTTCCAGTGCTTGCCAAGCACACTCTAAAAATAACCGATGTTGCGGGTCGGTTATTTCTGCTTCTCTAGGATTGAAGCCAAAAAAGGCAGCATCAAACAATTCTACATCTTCTAATAGAGATGCTGCTTTGACATAGTTAGGATTTTTCAAAACATCTGGATCAACTCCTGATGACAACAATTCTTCGTCGCTGAAAAAAGAAACTGAATTTACACCATTTTGGAGATTTTGCCAAAATTCCTCAACATCTTTAGCACCGGGAAATTTTCCTGATAATCCAATAATCGCTATTTCTGAACCGTTCATTTTTTTAATCCTCAATTATTTATAATGGATTTCATTTTTTGTAAACGTTTTTTTTGTTGCGCTTTTCCATCTAAGATTTTGTCAGTTGGAATATTAGTTTCCTGTACAGAAATTGTTTGTTGTTGAGATGAAGTTAAATAATCTGCTAAATAACTAATAGTTGGGTATCTGAACAGATCGAGGATTGATAAGTCAGTTTTAAATATTTCTCGTAATTGGTTATGAACTGTAATTAAGAGTAATGAATGCCCACCAAGCTCAAAGAAATTATCGTGAATACCTATTTTCTCGATTTTCAATACTTTTTGCCAAATATCTGCAATAGTCTGTTCTACCTCTGTTTGTGGTAGCAAATAAGCCACTGCTAATTCTGGACGGAAATTTTCAACTGCGGGTAGTGCTTTGTGGTCTACCTTACCGTTAGATGTCAAAGGTAGGATATCTAAAGTCACAAAAGCCGAGGGAATCATATAGTTTGGCAGCTTAGACTCCAAAAAGCGGCGCAGTTCAGGTATTGCTAGTGTCTGCTGCGGTTGTAGGGTGATATAAGCTACTAAAGTTTGATTTACTGATTCATCTTTCCGAACGACAACCACACTCGTAGATACATATGGGTGTTGTTTGATTGTGGCTTCAATTTCTCCCAATTCGATGCGGAAACCGCGAATTTTCACTTGGTCATCGATTCGTCCGAGACATTCCAAAACCCCATCTGGTCGGTAACGCGCTAAATCACCTGTTTTATACAGTCGTTCCCCTGGTTGATCAGAAAATGAGTTGGGAATAAACTTTTGTGCTGTCAATTCTGGCTGATTAAGATAACCTCGTGCTAATCCTAAGCCACCAATGTGCAACTCACCTACCACCCCAATCGGTACAGGTTGATAGTGTTGGTCAAGAACATATAACTGGGTGTTAGCAATAGGATTACCAATTGCTACTGAAGTGGAAAGATTTCCTTCTATCGGTACTTGGTAAATGCAACACCCTACAACTGTTTCTGTCGGGCCATATTCATTAACCAACATCGTCTCTGGTGCAAACTCTCGCCAGAAAGCAATATCTTCAGTCAACAAATTCTCACCACCAATAATGAAGGCTCTGGTGCGACCTGCGGCTTCTTGCGGTGATAACATCTGAGACAGTAACTTCAGGTGAGCCGGTGTAATTTTCACCAAACTTAAGTCAAAGTGGCTACGTAAAGCATTACCCAGAGTTTCAATACCTTGGTCTTGTGAGAGAATTTCTACCTGATTCCCCACTAGTAACGGAGAAAACAAGCTGGTAATTGTCAGGTCAAATCCTAAAGGAGAATGAACGATTGTTCCGGTACCTTGGTCAACATTATAAGCTTGGGTACACCAACTCAGGTAGTTAACTAGTCCTTGATGGTGAATTAATGTACCTTTGGGTTGGCCTGTCGAACCAGAAGTGTAAATGATGTAAGCCAGATTGAGAGTTTTAATCTCCCTGACTGGGTTATCTGTTGGCTGTTGAGTAATAGTTTCCCAATCAGTATCTAAGCAAATTACTTGGGTTTCATCTGTAAATGCTAAGTTTGCTGCTAAATGTTGTTGAGTCAGTAGTACAGGTGTTTGAGCATCTTTGATGATAAATGCAAGACGTTCTTGAGGATGGGTAGGCTCAATTGGTAGATATGCTCCACCTGCTTTGAGGATACCTAATAAGCCGATGACCATTTCTAGGGAGCGTTCAACACAAATCCCCACTGGTACTTCTGGCTTAACTCCTAATTGTTGTAGGTAATGGGCTAGTTGGTTAGCACGGTTATTAACCTCACTATACGTTAATTGCTGATTCTCACAAACAACAGCAATGTTATCTGGTGTACGGTTTACTTGCTCCTCAAATAAATGGTGAATACACTTATTTTGGGGATATTCAGCTTGAGTATGGTTAAAATCAACTAGTAATTGCTGTTGCTCAGTTTTTGTTAACAAAGGTAGTGAGGAGAGCGATCGACTAGGATTTGTAACTATACCCTCCAGTAAAGTTTTTAGATGGCCTAACATCGCTCTGATGGTGGCTACATCAAACCTGCTGCAATCATATAAAATCTTTAAGGATAACTCTGTACTTACCCCAACGGAAAAGGTGATGGGATAGTTTGTCGATTCTACAGACCGAATATTATGGATCTGCATTTGTGTAGCCCACTCTTTTAAGGAAGCGTCTACAGGATAGTTTTCAAATACAAAAATACTCTCAAACAGGGGCAAATCTCTACGAACTTCACTCCATCCTTGTACTTGTACTAGAGGGCTGTATTCATATTGTTGCGTCTGGAGTTGTTGCGCCTGGAGTTTTTGCAGCCAAGGAATCAGCAACTCATTCCCAAAAACCTGCGCCCGCACTGGTAAAGTATTGATAAACAGCCCTACCATTGATTCCGAACCAGCTAATGCAGGTGGACGACCAGCAGAAGTAGCTCCAAAAACAATATCTTCTTCACCGCTATAACGGCTCAGGAGAATAGCCCAAGCTCCCTGCACAACAGTATTTAAGGTCAACTTGTGCTGTCGCGCTAATGTTTGCAGGGCGACTGTTGTTACTGGTGATAGCTCTATTGATTCTTCCCCAGATCCTGTGGCTGAATTTGACAAACTCCCAATTCTCAACTGAGTGGGAGCAGTAAAAGCCTTCAGAAACTTACGCCAAAATGTTTCAGCTTGAGCTAAATTCTGCTGTTGCAGCCAAGCAATGTAATCTGCATAAGGACGAGAACGTGGTAATGGTAAAACTTGCCCTTGACAAAGTGATTCATAAGCCTGAAAAACTTGCTCAAGGACTAAAGCTGTAGACCACCCATCTAAAAGCAAATGGTGGCTGCTCCAAATAAAATGATAAGTCTCTTTAGCTACCTGAATTAAAATCAAGCGCATCAGGGGTGCTTGAGAAATATCAAATCCCTTTTGGCGGTCTGCTTGCAAAAATGCTTCTAGGGATTCTTGCTGCTCAACAACTGACAAGGATTGCCAGTCATATTCTTGCCAAGGTAAATCTACATATCTATGCACTACCTGAAACGGCTCTTTGTGCTGTTTCCAGTAAAAAGAGGTGCGTAAAATTGGATGCTGATTGATGACTTGTTGCCAACCTTGTCTAAAAGCTACAATGTTAAGAGTTTGAGTAAACGTATAGCAACTTTGAACAACATAAACCCCGGATTCCGGTGCGGAAAGCGTATGAAAGAGCAGACCCTGCTGGATAGGTGAAAGTGGATAGATATTTTCAATATTTTTCTTATTCATTAATAATTACCTTAGGGCTAACCAATTTCTGCCATTAATTGATCCAGTTCTTGTTGACTAAACTGCATCTGGGGAAAATCAGAAGGAGTGTAACCTCCAGTTTCGGGGAACTGACAGTGAGCAATGAGCGATCGCAACACTTCAATATATCCCTGAGCTAGTTTTTCAATCGTGGTTGGTTGATGTAATGCTTTGCTATAAGTCCAATTTATATTCAGTTGACCACAAACAATTAATGCACTTACCTCTAGCAGACAGTCGCGGTTTCCTCTAGGACTTTGTGTTTCTCCAGCAGATTCAGCAGTAGGTCGAAACATAGAGGTTTCAGAAATTACTTGGTCAAACTGGCCTAAGAAGTTAAATGTTACCTCTGCTTGGGGCAAAGCTTGTAGTTTATCAGCAATTGACTTTTCACTGAGATAACGCAATACACCATAGTTAATACCTTTACAAGGAATATTACGTAATTGTTCTTTTACTATTTTTAATGCTTCTCCAGTATCAAAAGTGGCTGTGATATCTAACAACACCGGGAAGATAGTAGTAAACCAGCCAACAGTGCGGGATAAATCCACGTTTTCTAAAATGTCTTCTCGTCCGTGTCCTTCCAAATTAATCAAAAGTGAACTATTACCAGTCCATTGATGAAATGTCTGCACAAGAGCAGTTAGCAAAATATCATTAATTTGAGTTTGATAGGCTACTGGTACTTCATGTAATAAAGATTCGGTTTTTTCCTGGGTAAGACTAACTGAAACGGTACAAGCTGAAGCTACAGTATTTTCTCCATTTAGATAATCAATAGGCAAAGAATAAATATTTTGGTAAGACTGACTCAACCAATAATTTATTTCTGCTTTGACAGTTTCCGAGTTAGCGTATTCTTGAAGTTTTTCAGCCCACTGTTTTATCGAAGTAGTTTTCGCTGGTAGTTGTATCTCTTGATCCTGACTGAGTTGTTGGTAAGCAGTTTGCAGATCTTCTAGTAAAATTCGCCAAGAAACTCCATCAATGGCGAGATGGTGAACAGTAAATAATAATCTATTGGGTTGTTCTGCACCCATTACAAATAAAGCAACTTGAACTAATGGCCCTTTTGATAAATTTAAGCTGGCTTGTAGAGCAGTAGCTTTAGCCTCCATAGCCTGCTTCTGCTCACTTTGGGGTAGGCTTGATAAATCAATCATCGAAAAAGGTGTTATTTGATCACAAGCAGCAATAATTGACTCCCAACCAGATTCAGTTTGCATAAAGCGCAAACGCAGTGCATCGTGGTGAGTCAGTAATTGGCAGATAACTTGCTCTAATAAAATTGGGTTACAACTTTGATCTACTTCTAGAAATACCGCTTGATTCCAATGATAGGAATCAACAAATACCTGTTCAAAAAACCAACTTTGAATGGGAGTTAGAGGTAGAGAACCGGTAACAAGGCCTTGTTCGGTTTCAATTTTTGTAATTGTACCTGCTACAGCAGCTAAATCGGCAATTGTCTGATATTCAAATATTTGTTTAGGGGTTAGCTGCAATCCAGCTTGTTTCGCTTTAGCAATAATTTGCAGACTCAGTATCGAATCTCCACCTAACTCAAAAAAATTGTCATTAATCCCAACTTTCTTTAGTCGCAGGGTTTCAGTCCATATCTGCACCAGCGTTTCCTCAATTGAAGTGCGGGGTGCGATGAAAACCGTTGGTAATTCGGGTCTAGCGGCATCTGGTATAGGCAGGGCTTTGCGGTCTATTTTACCATTTGGTGTCAGTGGTAATTTTTCTAAGAGTACAAAAGCAGAAGGTACCATATACTGTGGTAGTCTTGCTTTCAAGTATTGTCGTAACTGTGGTATCAGTTCACTATTATTTGCTGAGTCAAAATTCCCAGTAGCAGGAACAATATATGCTACTAAACGTTTGTCACCAGGGTTATCTTCTCTAACTATAACCACAGTCTCGTGGAGGGCTGTATATTTACTCAGTACTGCCTCAATTTCTCCCAGTTCAATCCGAAAACCGCGAAGTTTGACTTGGTTGTCAATGCGTCCCAAAAACTCGATGTTCCCGTCTGGAAGATAGCGGACTAAATCACCTGTTTTATACAGTCGCACTGGTGATTGTTGATTGAAGTTATGGAGTATAAACTTTTCTTGGGTTAAATCTGGGCGTTGATGATAGCCTCTGGCTAAACCTTCACCACCAATATAAAGTTCTCCGATAACTCCGATAGGTACTGGTTGCCAGTGAGCATCTAATATATAAAGTTTGCTGTTAGCATAGGGTCTACCAATTGGCACGAATTGGGTGGATAATTTTGTGGTTGATAAATTACAAATTGTTGCAACTATAGTGGCTTCTGTAGGCCCATACGTATTCATCAACTGGACTTTACTGCCAACTTGCTTTTGCCAAATTGTAACTTTTTCTGGGAGTGCTTGTTCTCCCCCAATAATCACCATTCGCAATGACTCTGGTAATGTACAGTTGCTATTTGCCAATTCAGAGACTATTAGATGCCAATACGCAGTTGGCAAATCCAATACTGTTAGTTTTAAATCCTTGCTCTTTTGCATGAATATGGATACAGAATCCAACATTTCATCTGTACGCAGTATCAAAGTTGCACCACAGGTTAGGCAGGGATAAATTTCTTCTGCTGCGGTATCAAAACTAATAGAGGCAAATTGTAGTATGCGATCGCTTGAGCTAATTTCATATTTAACTTTTGCTGCCTCAGTAAAACATACCAGAGACTGATGTTGAATCATTACACCTTTGGGTTGGCCTGTAGAACCAGAGGTGTAAATCAGGTATGCTAAATTTTCTGGTTGTACGTTGCTGGTTGGGTTAGATTCGTCTTCTTTGGCAATTAATTCCCAGTCTGCATCTAAATATATGACTTTTCCTTGATATGTGGAAATAGTTTCAATCAGTTGCTTTTGAGTGAGTAGGATACTACACTCTGCATCCTGCAACATGAACTCTAAGCGCTGCTGTGGTAGATCTGGGTCTAGTGGGACATAAGCTCCACCAGCTTTTAAAATACCTAAAAGTGCGATCGCCATTTCTAATGAGCGTTCTACACAAATACCTATTAATTGGTCGGGTATTACTCCTATTTTCTGTAGATAATGAGCTACTTGATTAGCTTGTTGATTTAATTGTTGATAAGTAAGACTTTTTCCAGCAAACTCTACTGCTATGGCATCAGGTGTTTGTTCAACTATACTTTCAAATAGCTGATGAAGACAAATATTTTGTGGATATTCAACTTTGTTACTATTCCACTCTACTAATAGTTGATGTTTCTCTGTATCTGTTAACAGTGATAAATCTTTGATTTCACTATGAGGATTATTCACCATCCCTTGCAACAATATTTGGAGATGTCCTAACATTCTGTGGATGGTGGCAAAATCGAAGCGATCGCTCTGATAATCTATCACAATTTCTAATTTTTTAGCAGGAATAACACTAATAGTTAACGGATAGTTAGTGTTATCAACAGCACTAATACTTTGAATTTCTAAATTTCCTTGCCATTCTGTTAAAATCCGGTCTACTGGGTAATTTTCAAATACTAATATACTTTCAAATAAAGGTAAACCTCGCGGTATTTCGCTCCAGCCCTGCACTTCTACTAGTGGGCTATATTCATATTGCCGAATTTCTGCTAGTAGTGATTGCAATTTTCTCAACCAAGACAACAAAGATTCTTCAGCATCAATTTTCACTCGTACAGGTAGGGTATTAATAAACATCCCCACCATAGACTCAGCGTTGACTAAATCGGCTGGACGACCGGAGACTGTTACACCATAAACTACATCTGTTTCTCTACTGTAGCGGCTTAACAGTAAAGCGTAAGCTCCTTGGACAATGGTGTTGAGTGTAAGTTGATTTTGTCTGGCTAAAGATTGTAGTGCTGCGGTGGTTGTTTGCGAAAGCTTAATTACTTGCTGATTGTATTTCTCTGGTTGGTTGGATGAGTTTCCACTATTTAAATTAATTAGGGGTGTGGGTGCTGTAAAGCCCTGTAATGACTGTTGCCAAAATTCTTTTGCTTTATTTAAATCTTGTTGTTGTAACCAACCAATATAATCACCAAAGGAACTTTCTAATACTAAAAGTAAATCTTTACCTTGGCAAATTGATTGATAATTTTCTACTACTTGTTTTAATACTAAAGCTGTTGACCAACCATCTAAAATAAGATGATGCTTACTCCAAACAAAGTAATAAAAATCATCATTACAGCGAATTAAATTCAGCCGCATTAAGCATGGTTGTGTCAGGTCGAAATTGCAAGTGCGATTGCCTCCGGCAGTGCGCTCCGCGCAATCGCCTTGGGCGGGGCGTAGCCTATCGCTCTCCAAAAATCCCTGTAATTTCTGCGAATGCTCATTGGGGTTGATATCGCGCCAATCATGCTGTATTAGTGCTATTTTGACTTCTTTATGTACAACCTGTAAGGTTTTTTCTAGTTCTTCCCAATAAAAAGCTGTACGTAAAACAGAATGGCGATTGACTACTTCTTGCCAAGCTTCTTCAAAAGCTACAACATTGAAATTGCCCTTCAGGGAGTAACATAACTGAACAAAATAAACAGCCGATTCGGGAGCATATAAACTATGAAAGAGAATGCCCTCTTGTAGTGGTGACAGTTCATAAATATCTTGGATGTTTTCAGCTTTCATATGTTTTACTTCCCACTCCCACGGTTGATTTTTGCCAGTAAAAAGTCGAGGTCTTTTTGACTTACCTTTGCTTTGGAGAAATCAGAAGGAGTATAACCTCCTGCATCAGCCGCTTGACAATAGCTAATAATTTCCCGCAGTGCTTGGACAAATTTATCGGCTAGACTTGACACAGTAGCATCTTTATGAATTGTGGTGCTATAAGTCCAATCCAGTTGCAGGCGACCTCTACTCACAAACCCGCTAATATCTATGAGATGACGACGGCTTCCTAAAGGACTACGTTCTGTACCACTCGATTCTGATGCTAATTTGAATAAAGAAGATTCGTGTAAAACTTGGTCAAATTGTCCTAAATAGTTAAAACAAACTTCTGCTTGAGGTATAGCGGCTAACTTTTCAGCAGTATCGCTGCACAAATACCGCAATACACCATAATCAAAACCCCGATTTGGGATACTACGAAGCTGTTCTTTAATAACTTTTAAAGCATCCCCAATCGCTCTATTTTCTAAATTTAATAGAACTGGAAACACAGTAGTAAACCAACCGACTGTACGAGATAAATCAACATCAGTAAAAATGTCTTCTCGTCCATGTCCCTCTAAGTTAACTAATAGTTTTTTTTCTCCTGTCCATTCTGCAAAAGTTTTTGCTAGTGCTGTTAACAAAACATCATTTATTTGTGTATGGTACTTGGCTGGAACTTCTTGTAATAGTGCTTGTGTCTCAGTTTCATTGAGGAATACTGAAAGAGTTTTACTTGTCGCTACAGTATTTAGTCCGCCTACATAATCCACTGGTAAAGGAGAAACTCGTTTTCTTAACTCAGAACACCAGAAATCTAACTGTGAGTGCAGAGTCTTTGTGCTTGCATATTCTTGCAAACGTTGACTCCATTGTTTAAAAGAAGTTGTTTTAACTGGTAATTGAATTGCTTGATGTTGCTGAAGTTGTTCTATAAATGTTTGCAAATCAGATAATAAAATTCTCCATGAAACGCCATCAACAGCCAAATGATGAATGATGATTAGTAAGCGGTTATTTTGCTGAGAACCTAAATCAAATAACGCTAACCGAACCAGTAAAGCATTTGATAAATCTAAACTTGCTTGTAATTCTGTGGCTTTGGCTTCAATAGCCGCTTTTTGTTGCTCTTGGGGAATTTCAGCAAAATCGAATTTGGTCAATGGTACTTCTGCTTCAACACCAGCATTAAACGCTTCCCAAGCATTAGCTGTTGGTCGAAAACGTAAGCGAAGTGCGTCATGCTGCGCCAGTAAATGCTGTATTGCTTGCTGTAAGATATTAGGTACTATATCTTGCTGCAATTCCAGGAAAAATGATTGATTCCAATGATGCGCTTCTGGCAAATTTTGGGCAAAAAAGCTATGTTGAATTGGTGTGAGAGGTACAGTACCAATTACCAATCCTTGTTCCGATTCTGTCTTTGAACAAGTATCTGCAACTAGCGCAAGTTTCGCAATATTTTGGTGTTCAAAAATCTGCTTGGGAGTGAGGCGTAAACCTACTTGATTTGCTTTGGCGATCGCCTGAATACTAATAATCGAATCTCCACCCAATTCAAAGAAGTTATCGTGAATACTAACTTTCTCTAAATTAAGCAGTTCTGCCCAAATTTTTGCTAGGGTAATTTCTACTGAATTACGCGGTGCAACAAAAGCAGCTTGTAATTCTGGTTTAATTGCATCGGCTGCTGGCAAAGCTTTTTTGTCGATTTTACCATTCGCTGTTAGCGGTAAAGCCTTCAAGAATACAAATTGCGAAGGCAGCATATATTCAGGCAGTTTTTGTTTAACAAAATCGCGCAGTGCAGCAGATTTTAAATCTTCTTGCCCAACTATATAAGCTATAATCTGCTTTTTCCCTGGATGAGCTTCTTTTGCAACTACAACTACTTCTTTTACTTGTGAATATTGACGAAGTACGGCTTCAATTTCTCCTAGTTCAATGCGATAACCATGTATTTTAACTTGGTCATCAATTCGCCCTAAAAATTCTAAGTTACCATCAGGTTGATAGCGTCCTAAATCCCCAGTTTTATAAAGTCTTGCGTTGGGTTCACTATTGAATGGATTAGGAATAAATCGCTCGTTAGTTAGTTCTGGTTGATTGATATAACCTCTAGCTACATTATCACCGCTTATATAGATTTCGCCTGTGACACCCAAGGGTACAGGTTGGCAATAGTTATCGAGTAAATAGATTTGGGTATTAGGTAAAGGACGACCAAGAGGAACTATATTTGATGGTGTATCAGTAGAGATTTCTTCTACAGGATGGGTGAGTACACCAACGGTAGTTTCTGTAGGGCCATAGTGATTAAAAATCTTACATTCTGGTGCTAATTCACGTACCGGTTTAATTAAATCCCAGGTTGCGGGTTCACCACCAAGAATTAGGCGTTGACGTGGTAGAAGTTTTTCGGGGTGAGAACCTGATAATAAAGCAGATAGGTGTGAAGGAACTATCTTTAAAGAGTCTATGGTGTTGCGATCGCAATATTCAGCAAATGCAACTGGATCGGTAGCACATTCCTCTGCAATGATATGCAAGCATCCGCCTGTACACAACGCCGAGAAAATTGCTGTGTTACCCAAGTCTGCGGCGAAGGTAGAAACAGTAGCAAAGCTAGCCGCCTCTGGTAAATCCAGTTTTTCTAATATACCGTTAACATAATTGACTATTTGCCGATGTTCAACGGCAACACCCTTGGGTTTACCTGTTGAACCAGAGGTGTAGATTATATAAGCCAAGTTTTCTGGCGTAGCAGACTGGAGAATGTTGTTTTGCGGTGCATCATTAATATCTGCGTCAATACAAACTATCTGCGCCTGGAAATTCATTTTTTCTACAAGGCGCTTTTGAGTTAACAACACCGATACTTCAGCATCTTGCAATCTGAAGGCTAATGCTGCTTCGGGTAAAGAAGGTTCAAGAGGTAAATAGGCTGCACCTGCTTTGAGAATGCCAAGGATACCAACTATCATATCCAAGGAACGTTCAACGCAAAGCGCAACCACAGTTTCCGGTTTGACTCCTAATGATGCCAAATGATGAGCTAAGTTGTTAGCTTTGGCATTTAATTGTTGATAAGTTAACTTTTGATTGTCAAATATAACTGCAATATTATTTGGTGTGCTGTTAGCCTGCACCTCAATCCAGTGATGAATGCAAGAATATGGATGAGTAAGGGTTTTGGTATTATTAAATTCTCCTAAGAGTTGCTGGCGTTCTTGTGTAGTAAGGATTTCTAACTGGGCGATCGCAATTTCTGGATTGTTAATTGCACTTCTTAACAAAGTTTGAAATTGTGCCGCTAAACGTTCAATATTTTCTTGCTCAAATAAATTAGCATCATAATATAATTCTGCTGTGAGTGAATCAGCTTGTTGCCAGCATAATAGTTTTACCTTGAAGCGTTCAATACAGCTATATATTTTTTGAATTGAGAAAGTTACGTCACCAGTGAAATATTTAATGGGTTGGGATACAAATTCAAAAGCGAATGGTAAAAATGATAATTCTTGATTATATTTATTTTCAGCAAAAAATTCTTCTGCATTAAAAAAGTCTTGCAATTTAGAGACTTCATTTATTGTTTTATCTAAATGCTTTAAGATATCAGCGAGTATCTGTTCTTCTTGTGGTTGAATACGAATAGGTAAAGATTTAGCTAATAAACCAACTGCTGACTGTAATTCTTCGTAATTTCTGCCATCACTACACCAACCTAAAATAACTTCTGATTTATTAGTCAAACGCCATAGGAGGGTTTGCCAGCACGCCATTAAAACTGTTGAAATATCTACAGTGTGTGTCTGTGCGATCGCTGCAATATGATTTGTGATAGCAGAATCAAAGTTAATCCTGATAACTTTGGGTTCAAACTTTGGCTTTTGATTAATTTCTTTTTCGTTGGGTAATTTATTTATTAGATAATTAGACACTTTTTGAGTGTGCCAATAATCTTTTGCTGTTTCCGCTTCTTCTCCAGTTAACAACTCATTTTGCCAAGCAGAAATATCTGCATATTGTAAAGGTGTTTCTTCTAACTCACGTTTTTGCAAATAAGCATCATAAGTTGCAATAATATTGTTTAAAAGATGATGTAGGGATATTATATCTGAACAAATAGATGATATTGCTATCAGTAAAGTATATTTATTATCAGCTTTTTTAATTATATCAACTTGGCTAATAAAACCTTTTTCTAACTCAAAATATAATTCATTATTTTTTTGAAAAAATCTATCAATATTTATTTGTTGGCTTTCTGTATTTAAATCTTGCCAATCATAATAGTTAAGCTTAATAGATGGCTCCTCTCCAATTACTTGTAAAGGAACTGCCATTTCCGTTAATGTAGGAAAGCTAGTACGTAAAATTTCATATTTAGCCCAAACATGATGTATGGCTTTTTCTAAAATTTTATATTCGATAGTTCCCTCTACTGAAACTGCACATTGAACCCGATATGGCTGATGGTTATTTTCTTGCTGTAATAACCATAAGCGTTTTTGCTGAGGTGAAATTTGAAAGCCTTCTATAGATATAGTTTGCATGATGTTTGTTATGTACTTATATATTTAAATTATTTGCTTGTATACGGTTGTGCCATCCCTACCAAAACTTTTCTCGCACCTGTGAAGGGCTTACGTCCATGAGCAACCAGCATATTATCTAGTAATAAAATATCTCCTGCTTGCCAAGAAAAGATTACTTTCTCTTGCTCATAAATTTTGTGAATTTCTTCTAATACAGATGTTTCAATTTCTGAACCATCTCCATAATAAGAATTGCGTGGTAATTCCTCAGCATTTAGTACAGCGAGTAATGATTCGCGGACTTCAGCTTTTAAGCTTGAGATATGAAATAAGTGAGCTTGATTAAACCAAACCAAATCACCAGTCTGAGGATGATTTGCAACAGCTTGACAAACTTGGTGGGTTCTCAGTTTATTTCCATCTAGCCATGTAAAGTCAATACCAGCAGATAGACAATATGCTTCTACTTCTGATTTATTGTTAGTTTGAAATACAGTTTCCCAAGGTAAATCAATTCCTTGTGCATAATTACGGACATACATAATTGTTTTCTGAATAAATCGCTCTTTGATTTTTGGATCTATTCGTTGAAATACTTTACGACTATCCGCAATTGGTGTTTCTCCACCTTGCTCTGCTGCCTTTACACAAAAGAATGCAATTTTCATTGGCCAATTAAGAGAATAGGCCATTTCGTTATGCAAAGGAATTGATTGATCAGGTGGATATTCTGTTGATGTGTATATCTTACCATCAACTTGACTACGCGGAGTTGAACGATAAGAATATTCGATTAATTCTCCTGCTACAGCCTGCATGAAATTAGCAAATTCGCTATGAGTATTAACTGGAAAATTGCGAAAAAGCAGACCCCCGTATTGAATTAATTGCTTTTCTATCCAACCACGGTTGTTACTAGCCCAATTGACTAGATTAATCCCATCAACAACAGGTTGAATAACAAGAGGTAGCTTTTGATTAGGTTCTAATAAATTGGTTGCAACCAAGTTTTCGGAAGAAACAGTAATTGATTTTCTCTTGAATGTTTTTAAATTCATTTTTCTAGGTCTAACTATGAGTCAACTTTGCCTGCGATCGCCTTGCGTCCGATTTTGCCCAACTTCTGAATCCGAGCTTGCTGTAATTCTTGATTTTGGATGTTTTGTTGTTGTTTTTCCGTTTCCTGCAATAGTGTTACTAATTGGTCAAGCCGAATATCTGGCTGTTCCACAACCTTTGTTAGTAATGTTTCCAAAATAACTGCCATGCGAACAATAGTAGTGGCATGAAATAAATCTATTTTATACTCAAAGAAAGCTTCTATTCCTTCTGGTATTTCTGTTAATTGCAGTTTCAAATCATGACGAACTGTGCCACTGTCACCTTCTAAAATGCTGAGATTTAGCCCTTCTAGTTCTAGATTTGATTTAGGAGCATTTTGCAAAACAAACCATACCTGAAATAGCGGCGAATGATTTAAAGTACGTTCTAACTGTAGTTCTGCTACTAACTTCTCAAATGGTAAATCTTGATGTGCATAAGCTCCCAAAGCTATTTCTCGTACCTGTTGCAATAATTCTTTAAAGCTGGGGTTATGAGAAAGTTTAGTACGTAATACGAGAGTGTTGACAAAAAAGCCAATTAATCCTTCTAATTCGCTGCGGTTACGGTTAGCGATGGGAGAACCTACAAGAATATCTTCTTGCTTTGTATAGTGATAAAGCAAAGTATTGAAAGCTGCCAGCAGAGTCATAAATAAAGTGACACCTTCTTGCTGACTGAGAGATTTGAGATTATTAGATAGTGTAGGTGATAAGGTAAACGAGTATTTTTTTCCTAAAGAAGTTTGTAGTTGAGTGCGCGGTTTATCTGTAGGTAATTCTAATATTGTCTTCGCATTTTCTAACTGTTGCTTCCAGTAGGTTAATTGAGTATCAAGCCTTTTTCCTTGTAACCATTGCTGTTGCCATACTGCATAATCAGCATATTGAATTGGTAACTCTGGTAGCAGAGAAGGTTTGTTATTTGAAAATGCTTCATAAAGTGCTGAAACCTCCCGGATAAACACTCCTCCTGACCAAGCATCAGAGATAATATGGTGCATTGTGACTAATAAGATATGTTCTTCTTCAGTTAGACGCAAAAGCACTAACCGCATCAACGGTGCTTGTTTTAAATCAAATGGTTGCTGGGCATTTTCTACCTCTAGCCTTTGTATTTCTTTTTCTCGTTCACTTACTGGTAAATGTTGTAAATTTACAATTGATAACGGTACTCTTAATTCGGGAATAATCTTCTGAATTGGTCGCCCCTCAACAAATGCAAAGCAAGTTCGCAAAACTTCATGTCGCTGGACAATTTCGTTAATACTTTCTTCTAGTGCTGCTACATTTAATTTTCCTTGTAGTCGCACCAAGTCAGAGCCATTGTAAGCTGTTGAGTCGGGGTCTAATTGATGGAGGAACCACAGCCTTTGTTGAGAAAAAGACAATGGTAATTCTTGATTTCGGTCAACAGGTTCTAGAGAAGGAACTGAATTAAATTCAGGTTGAGTCTTTTCTATATTTTTGGCAAGTTTAGCTATTGTCGGTGATGCAAATAAGTAACGTAGAGGTATTTCTAACCCAAAAGCTTTTCGTACTTGGGAAATTACTTGAGTAGCTAATAAAGAATGTCCACCTAAATCAAAAAAGTTGTCATGAATACCTATTTGCTCTATTCCCAGAATTTTTACCCAAATTCCTGCCAACATTTCCTCAGTTGGGTTACGAGGAGCCACAAATTTTTGTTCTAGTTCAGTCCGGGTTTGTTCTGGTGCGGGTAACGCTTTACGGTCTACTTTACCATTAGGTGTTAAGGGTAAACTATCTAGCAGCACAAATGCAGAAGGAATCATGTATTCGGGCAAATGTCGTTGTAGATAATTTCGCAGTTCGTTAATCGAATTTGTAGCGTTTTGATGAAAGATTGTATAAGCTACAAGAAATTGATTTTCCTGTACAAGCACAACAGCTTCTCTCACAGATGGATGTTGAGACAATACTGTTTCAATTTCTCCTAATTCAATGCGAAAACCGCGGATTTTGACTTGATGATCTATTCTTCCTAAATATTCAATGTTGCCATCTGGTAAATATCGAGCTAAATCTCCGGTTTTGTAAAGCCGACTTTGTGGTTCTTCACTAAAAGGATGAGAAATAAATTTTTCATTTGTTAAATCTAGGCGATTTAAATAACCTCTAGCTACTCCAACTCCACCAATATGCAATTCTCCAGCAACGCCAATAGGTACTGGTTGCAAATGTGAATCTAATAAATAAATTTGGGTGTTGGCAATGGGGCGACCAATCGGAACTATAGATTTATCACTTGCTTTTTGGCATTTCCAGAATGTCACATCAATTGCTGCTTCTGTGGGGCCATAAAGATTATGTAGCTCGGCATCGAAAATATTAAAAAAGTGTTTTTGTAGTGCGAAAGGTAGAGCCTCACCACTACAAATAATCCGTTTAATAGATTTTAATTTTTCTACTCCTGGTGCTTCTAAGAATACCTGAAGCATTGCAGGGACAAAATGCACAGTTGTAATATTTTCTTCAGCAATTAAGTCTACTAAATATTTACTATCTTTATGTCCTTCGGGTTTTGCAATTACCAGACGAGCGCCTATGATAAGAGGCCAGAAAAATTCCCAGACTGAAACATCAAAACTAAAAGGAGTTTTCTGGAGTACAGCCTCACTTGCTGTTAGCTGATAGGCTTGTTGCATCCAGAGGAGACGATTACAAATCCCTCGGTGCGTGTTCATTGCTCCTTTTGGTTTACCTGTAGAACCAGAGGTGTAAATGATGTAAGCCAAATTGTCAGGTGTGATTTTTGTATTTGGGTTATCTGTGCTATGTTGTGCTATGTTTTCCCAATCATTATCTAAACAGATAACTTGACCTTGAGATTTAGGCAGTTTGGTTAATATATTTTGCTGTGTTAATAATAGTGATGCTTGAGAATCTTCTAAAAGGAAAGCTAAACGCTCTAGAGGATAATTAGGATCTATAGGAATATAAGCACCACCAGCTTTTAATATTGCCAATAACCCTATTACCATTTCTAAGGAGCGTTCTAAACAAATACAAACACGCTCCTCTGTTTTAACTCCTAAGAATTGTAAGTAATGTGCTAATTGATTGGCACGATTATTTAATTCTCGATAAGTCAGCTTTTTATCTGCAAAAACTACTGCAATAGCGTCTGGTGTCTTTTCTACTTGTTCTTCAAATAATTGATGTAGGCATATTTCAAGCTGACCATGAGGGATTTCTATAGTATTTTGATTAAATTCTACTAATAACTGATGTTGCTCAGTGGATGTTAATAGTGGCAATCGAGAAATAGAGCGATCGCAATCTGCAACTATCCCCTCTAAAATAGTTTTAAAATGCCCCATCATCCTGTTAATGGTGTCAGCATGAAACAAGTCACTGTTGTATTCCAAAAAGCCGATTAATCCTTGCTTGGTATCTTCCACATACAAAGTCAAATCAAACTTAGCAGTCCCGTTGTCTACCAATAAAGGAGCCAAGGTTAAATTCGGCAGTTGTAGGGCTAACATTGGCGCATCTTGGAAGACGAACATCACTTGAAACAGGGGAGTATGGCTTAATGCCCGTTCCGGTTGCAGTTCTTTGACTAGTTGTTCAAAGGGAAAGTTTTGATGAGTGTAAGCAGTTAAGGCTGTGTCACGGACTCGTTTTACCAACTCTCGAAAACTTGGTTCCCCAGATACGTCAGTTCTCAGAACTAACGTGTTAACGAAGCATCCAAGTAAATTTTCAATTTCGCTGTGAGTACGGTTGGCAATGGGAGTCCCAACTAATAAGTCTGTTTGTCCTGTGTAACGGTAAAGCAAGGTTTTAAACGCTGCAAGCAATACCATGAACATGGTAACGCCTTCTTGTTGGCTGAAAGATTTAAGTGCATCTGCGATGGCTTGCTCAATCACAATAGTTGCACGCCCACCTTGGAAACTTTGTTGTGCAGGGCGGGGATAATCTGTTGGTAGGCTGAGAATTGGCGGCGCATCTTTTAGTTGTTGTTTCCAGTATGTCAACTGATGCGATTTTTCATTTAAATATTGTCTTTGCCAGAGTGCAAAGTCTGCATACTGAATGGGTAATTCTGGCAAGGTGGCTGAACTATTCTGACAGAAGCCTTGGTATAGTGCTGCTAACTCTCGATGAAAGATTTGCCATGACCAACCATCAGAAATGATGTGATGCTTAGTGAGTAGCAGAATATGTTCTTGCTCACTCAGACGAATTAGTGTACCTCTAAATAGTGGTGCTTGGCTTAAATCAAAAGTTTGACGAGCTTGTTCTGTGACAATCTGGTTTACTTTTGCTTCTGAGTATGTTGGTAATTCTATAATTGTTAGGGTAAATGTTAGATGGGGAGCGATTACTTGTAAAGTTTGCTCATCTACAATCTGAAAACTAGTACGGAGAATCTCATGCCTTTTAATAATTTCATTAATACTTTTTTTTAAAGCTATAGTGTTGAGAACACCTGTAAGCCGCAATAAACTAGATTCATTATATAAAGGTGTATCTGGCTGTAGCTGATGAAGTAGCCACAACCTTTCTTGACTTAATGATAAAGATAAAATATCTGATACTGTTCTTTTAGAAATTGATGTTGATATTTTAACTTGTAAATTTTTCTGTTGAAGCCGCAATTGAAACAATGCACGTTGTTCGGGAGATAAGGCGGCAATTCTGTCATTTATATTTTTCACAACTAATCACCCAAATAAACTTAGACTGGAATATCTGCTTGTATCTTTTCTTAGTTGATAGTCTTGCTTAAAATCTGCTAATTTATTCAAGCTTGTCATCACTGTATTGAAATCTAATCCAAAATCAACCAGACAAGCTATATCATCTACACCAATTTCTTTCAAATGTGCGATTGTTTCGCGGCAAGTTTCTGGTGTACCAATTAAAACTCTACCCTGTTGAAAGTATCGCTCAAAAGCAAATTCTAAAAGCTGTTGTCGGTCTTCTTCTGTGAAACTTTCGGGATTGAATTGAAAGTTGATGCGTTTAGCTAAGTTTTCAACTAAGCCAAAATGTGTTTTGAGATAATTACAAAAAGGCTGCTTTACTTGTTGCTTAACTAATTGTTCATTATCTCCTATATAAGTATGCATCATGAGGGAGACTTTGCAACTTTTTGGATCATGTCCGTGTTGAATTAAAGTACGACGATAAAGAGATATTTGTTGCGCTAAATCATCAATGGTGGCATATAACAAAGAAGTTAAAACATTAGCTCCTATTTTGCCGGCACCAATAAATGTATTATCGGCTTGGCAAGTAATCCAAATAGGTACTTGAGATTGTATCGATCGAGGAAATGTTTTTATCTCAACTTTATTACCTGAACCATTAACAAACTCAATTGCTTCACCCTGCCAAAGTTTCTGCATAATTTCAATGTCACGCCACATAACTTCTTTACGTTCAGCGTAATTTTCTGGACGTAATAAAAAATCATCTGCGTGCCAACCCGGTGCAAAGGAAAGACCAACTCTACCGTGAGATAAATTATCAACTACTGCCCATTCTTCGGCAACTCTTACAGGATGCTGTAATGGCATCACAATACTACCAGATCTAAGTTGAATTTTCTCAGTTACCATTGCTAAGGCAGCACTAATCACAGACGGATTGGGATACAAACCTCCAAAAGCATGAAAATGGCGTTCGGGAGTCCATACTGCTGTAAACCCGTTTTTATCGGCAAACTTAGCTGTTTCTAGTAACAGGTTATATTTATCTGATTCAATTGTTGAGCCATCACCAGAAAAGTATAAGATGCTAAATTCCATATTTTTATGAAAGTTTCACTCAAAGACGCAAAGAAAGAACTAAATGTGTGGGTTAAGTACATGAAAAATTTCGCAAAAGAATTGATTCAACTAACTGGTGATTGTTGGTTTAGTTGTTTTTGTAGTTCTTCAAAGGAAAGATTTTCTACTTCTGCTAATAGTTTGGCGATTTCGTCAAGTTCTTCTGATTGTGGTTGTTTTTCGACAATCACATTCGCTAGTTCACTAACTGTAGGCGCATCAAAAAGCAGGGTACGTAGTGGTAATTCGACTCGAAAAGCTTCTCGGATGCGGGAAATAGTTTGGACGGCTAATAAAGAATGTCCACCTAATTCAAAGAAGTTATCGTGAATCCCTACTTTTTCAATTCCGATGAGTTCTTCCCAAATATTGGCAATAGTTTGTTCAATTTCTTTACGAGGAGCTATATAAGTATTTTCTTGCAGAGTGCGTGAATGTCTGCTGGCAGATACTTGACAAGAATTTACAGATTTTTGAGCAAGAGATAAAGATAAAACTAACTGATTAAGTTGCTCAATACCTGTTTGTAAATCTTGGGTAGAAACTATTACTTGAGGTAGAGAATTGGCTAAAATGCGGCTAAAGACATTAATTCCTTCTGCTGGCAGAATAGCATTTTTTAACGTTGCTTCGCGCCAGTTTTTAATTTCATCAGGAACAGTAGTATTAACTGCCATCCCCACTTGTTGCCAAGAATCCCAGTTAATTGCAACTGTAAATCTGTTATTTGTTGTTGTGTTCCAATGAGCAAAGGTATCTAAAAATGTATTGGCGGCACAATAATCTACCTGTCCAAATCCTCCTTGAATTGAACTTAAGGATGAACAAAGAACTAAAAAGTCTAAATTGATGTTTTTGAGAACATGATTGAGAGTTAGTGTTCCTTGAACTTTTGGCGCAAAAACATTTTCGGCAATTTCTGGTGTTTTGAGTTGAATCATTCCAGCACCAGGAACACCAGCAGTGTGAATGACACCGTGAATTATACCAAAACGGTCTAGAGATTGTGCGATCGCACTCTGCATTTGTTGCTCACTGGTTACATCAGCCGTCAGTAGTAGTACTTCAGAGCCTAATGCCTCTAGTTGCTTGATTTTTTCATTTGCAGATGGTAGAGAACGCCCTAATAGCACCAATTTAGCTTGAAAGGTTTTGGCTAAATACTCAGCTAAAGCTAAACCGATACCTCCCATACCGCCCGTGATTAAATATACCCCTTTTTGGCGCAACCGGGTTTTGTCTGCAATTGCTGGTTCTAATGCAACAGGCTCAAATGTTTGTACCCAACGGTAATCATTACGGTAGGCAATTATTGAGTCTGCTGATTCTGTAGTTAATTCTGTGAGTAATTGCTCTAGAAAATTTTCGCTTGCTAATGATGGTAGCAAGATATCAACCAGACGGCAATTTATATTCTGATATTCTTGAGGAATTACTTTACAAGCTCCCAAGATGGTTGTTTTTTCCGGGGATAATTCTTCATTACCTGTGATGTCATGCAGATGATTCGCAATCACAAAAAGTTGAATTGGATCACTTATTTGTTGGTTTCCGATGGCTTGTGCTAGGTAAACAAGACTGTAAAAACCTAAATTTTGAGTAGTTTCCCAAGATAAAGTTTGTGATTGGGTAAAACTCCACAAATGGGTGATTGTTTTGGGTGTTTTTCCCTGTTCTCGTAACTGTCGCAGCAAGTTATGATAATCATCTGCTTCAGCCGGGTTAATGGTGTAGGTATTGCTATTAAGTTGATTAAATTTTTCTCCTTTTTTAACAATGGTGACATCCTGTTTAAGTTGTTGTAATTGTTGCACAATTTGTGAACCTAAACCATATTCATCTACAAAAATTAGAGAATAGTCAGAGGTGATTTCCTTGGTTTTAACAAGAGGAACTCGTTTCCAAGAAGGAATATAAAACCAATCAGTAATGTTAGGCTTTTTACCCTGTTTACTTTCATCTTTACCGGATACTTGAGTTTGTACTTCTGGTTCAATCCAATAACGCTGCCGTTCAAATGGGTAAGTCGGTAAAGGTACACGATAATGTTGTTTATGATTATAAAAATTAGACCAAGTTATTTCAATTCCTGCTAACCATAACCTCCCTAAAACGTTGAGCAAAAAATTAACATCTGATTTTTCTTCCTGGGGATGTCGTAATGTAGGTAAAATCACCTGTCCGGCGGCTTCTTGGCTATGTTGTTTGACGAAAGTACATAAAGTCCTTCCCGGCCCTACTTCTAACAGAATGCATTCAGTTTCTTGCAACAAAACTGATAAACCAGAGGAAAATTGTACTGTTTGCCGCAAATGCTGCGCCCAATAATCTGGCGATGTTGCCTGTTGGGCTGTAATCCAAGTACCCGTTAAATTAGAAATAAAAGGAATTTGGGGAGGATGAAGTTTGACTTTTTTCACTTCCGCCATGAATGGTTCTAACATCGGTGCCATCATTGAGGAATGAAAAGCATGGGACGTATGTAAACGGCGATATTCTATACCTAATGCAGTTAACTTTTGTTGAAGAGCATCTATAGCATCATAGCTTCCAGAAACTACACATAAAGAAGGTGCATTACTAGCAGCTAAAGCTATATTTTCAGGCAATAAAGCTTTAATTGTTGTGGCTGATGCAGAAGCAGAAAGCATTGCACCAGTAGACATTTGCTGCATTAGTTTTCCCCGCACAGCAACTAAAGCTAAGGCATCTTCTAAAGACATGACACCAGCTACACAAGCCGCTACATATTCTCCTATACTGTGGCCAATCATTGCCTGTGGTGAGATACCCCAAGACATCCACAGTTGAGCTAAAGCATACTCAATTACAAACAATGCTGGTTGTGCGAGTGAAGTCTGTTTTAGTTGTTCTGATGCTGCTGGTTTTTCTGACTCTTGTGGATAAATAACTGCACGTAAATCTAGACCTAAATAGGGTTTGAGTAGCATACAACAACTATCCACCTGTTCCCGGAATATCGGCTCAGTTTGGTAAAGTTCTTTACCCATTTCTACATATTGAGCGCCCTGTCCGGGAAACATGAAGGTTATGGAGCGTTGAGTGGGTTCTTCAAAGTGAGTTAATAGTTGTTGATTGTCTGGATTTTCGAGGATATTTATGGCTTCTTGAGTATTTTGACAAATTACCATGCGGCGATAATTGAAAACTCCACGCCCTACTTGTAGTGTGTAAGCGACATCTGCCAAATTTAACTCAGGATGTTGTTTGAGATGTTGAGCCAGATTTTGAGTAGCTGTTTCTAAAGCTGAATCAGTCTTAGCGGAAAGTAGCAACAACTGATAATTTTTCCCCTGCGCCTCTGCGCTTTTGCTCCTCTGCTCTCTTAAAGATGGTGCTTCTTCTAAAATTACATGAGCATTAGTTCCGCCAATACCTAAAGAACTAATTCCTGCACGACGTGGGGTGGAAGTTGTATTCCACTCAGTCAATTTAGTATTGACGTAGAAAGGACTATTGGCAAAGTCAATTTCTGGATTAGGTTCTTCAAAATTTAAGCTGGGAGGAATTAGTTTATGTTGCAAAGCCAAAGCGGTTTTGATTAAACCTGTAACCCCAGCCGCCGCGTCTAAATGCCCAATATTGGTTTTGACAGAACCAATTGCACAAAAACCTGTTTTCTCAGTTTCAGCCCGAAAAACATTTGTTAATGCAGAGATTTCAATGGGATCGCCTAACGCTGTTCCTGTACCGTGAGTTTCGATATAGGTGATTGTCTCAGGTGCAACGTCAGCTAAGGCTATTGCTTCGGCGATCGCTTCTGCTTGTCCGTTGACACTGGGTGCTGTATAGCCCACTTTACCAGAACCATCGTTATTGATGGCACTACCTTTAATCACAGCATAGATATGATCCCTGTCGGCGATCGCATCCGATAACCTCTTTAATAGCACCACTCCTACGCCATTACCAATAATTGTCCCTTTTGCTTTGGCATCAAAGGCGCGACAATGACCGTCGGGTGATAAAATCCCTCCTTCTTGATGTAAATACCCTGTTTTTTGGGGTACGCGAATCGAAGCCCCACCAGCCACAGCCATATCACATTGATAATTGAGCAAGCTTTGACAAGCTAAAGTTGTGGCGACTAAGGAAGTAGAACAAGCCGTTTGTATTGTCAGACTCGGCCCAGTCAAATTTAATTTATAGGAAACGCGAGTAGATAGAAAATCCTTATCATTTCCAATTAGTTTTTGGAAACTATTTGCTGAACCAATTTGGTCAACATTTAACTTAAAGGGCAAATAATTATTAAAACTAGCACCTGCATAAACCCCAATCCGACTTTCGCATCTTTGAACGTCATAACCCGCATTTTCCAAAGCTTCCCAAGCACATTCTAAAAATAACCGATGTTGCGGATCAGTCATTTCTGCTTCTTTAGGATTTAAGCCAAAGAAACCAGCATCAAATAAATCAATATCTTCTAATACAGCACCAGCTTTTATATAGTTAGGATTATTGAATAATGATGACTCTACTCCGGCAGAAATTAACTGTTTTTCATTGAATTGAGAAATTGCCTCAACTCCATTACATAAATTTTGCCAAAATTCTGCAATATTTTTTGCGCCAGGAAACCGCCCAGATAAGCCGATAATGGCAATGCTTTCCATAACTCACCTTTTAAATTACTTAATATTATTCCGTTGTTTCATTAATACTAAATTGCGTTGATTGAGAGCTTCTCTTTGTTGATCTACTCTTTCGCGCATTTTCCCTAAAGTTGTGGGTGTTAATGATTTTTGGCTTAAATGTTCCGCCAGTGACTTAATAGTTGGATTCTGAAAAATTTCTACAACTGATAAATCTCGATGCAAAATTTCTCGTAATTTGTTGTTTACCTGGACAACCAATAAAGAATGTCCACCCAGGTCAAAGAAATTATCATAAATACCCACTTTTTCTAGGTTTAGTACCTGTTTCCAAACCTTAGCTATTGATTTTTCTACCTCAGATTGGGGAGATTGATAATTATTGGCTAATTCTGGACGTAATTTATCTGGTGCAGGTAAAGCACGACGATCTACTTTGCCATTGGGGGTCAGAGGTAATTCTTCTAACACTACAAAGGCAGAAGGTATCATATATTCAGGCAGTTTTTCTTTGAGCAAATGCCTGATTTCATTAATAAATAAATTGGTTTTTTGGTTAGTAGCTACATAAGCGATCAGGCGATTTTCATGAGCAATAACTACTGTTTCGCGTACATGAGAATGTTGTGCTATAACCGTCTCAATTTCTCCTAATTCAATCCGAAAACCCCGCAGTTTAACTTGATGATCAATTCTTCCCAAAAATTCAATGGCTCCATCAGCACGATAACGCACTAAATCTCCTGTTTTGTAAAGACGTTCCTCTGGTGCAAAGGGATTAGAAATAAACTTTTCGTTAGTTAATTCAGGTCTATTCCAATACCCCCGCGCCAAACCTAAACCACCTATATACAATTCACCCGGAATCCCAATTGGCACAGGTTGGAATTGTTGATCTAATATATATATCTGTGTGTTGGCAATGGGGCGACCTATAGGAACAATTTTTTCATTGTTGTTTGCTTGGCAGCACCACGCTGTCACATCAATAGCAGCTTCTGTTGGGCCGTAAAGATTGTGTAATTCTGAGTTCAACCGCTCAAAGAAGCGTTCTTGGAGTTCTAAGGGTAGTGCTTCACCACTACAAATTACTCGTTTGATACTATCACACTTCTCTAATCCTGGTTCCTCTAAAAACACTTGCAGCATTGAGGGTACAAAGTGCAATGTCGTAATTTGCTGTTGGGCGATGAGTTGGACTAAATAACTTGCATCTTGATGGCCACCTGGTTTAGCTATGACTAAAGTTGCACCAGTAAATAGAGGCCAGAAAAATTCCCAGACAGAGACATCAAAACTAAAGGGTGTTTTTTGTAAAACGCGATTGCTTGATGTTAATTGATAAGTATCTTGCATCCACAGTAAGCGGTTACATAAACCCTGATGAGTGTTAATTGCTCCTTTAGGTTTTCCTGTCGAACCAGAAGTATAAATTACATAAGCTGCGTTTTCTAGCTCTACACTACTCTCTGGGTTAGTTTGGCTGTAGTTGTTAGCGAATACTGCTGCATTGGCATCTATAGTTATTGTTTGGGCTGCGTGTGGTGGTAGTTCATCAACTAGATGCGGTTGTACTAGCAACAATGGTAGTTGAGCATCTTCTAACATGAACGCCAGACGCTCTTGAGGATAGCTAGGATCTAGCGGCAAATATGCGCCACCTGCTTTGAGGATAGCTAAGATTCCCACTACCATTTCCATAGAGCGTTCCATGCAGATCCCAACCAAAGTTTCTGGTTTCACACCGAGATTTTGTAGGTGGTGAGCTAGTTGATTGGCTCGTATGTTTAATTCACCATAGGTAAGTTCTTGGTTAGCGAAGATTAAGGCGATCGCATCCGGTGTTTTTTCTACCTGCGCCTCAAATAAGTGATGTATACAAGCTTCTTGGGGATAATCAATCTGAGTGTTGTTCCAATCTACCAATAGCATCTGACGTTCAGCAGGTGTCAATATTGGTAACTCAGAAATACCCTGATAGGGATCACCAACTATACTCTCTAGCATGGTTTGGAAATGCCCTACCATCCTGGTTATAGTCTCTACATTAAATAAATCGGTGTTATATTCTAGTGTTCCTGTCAATCCCTCTTTTGTATCCATCATTGAGAGCAGGACATCAAACTTGGCTGTTCCTGTTGCTATTTCCTCAGTTTTCCAAATACTATTTGATGCAGGATTCTGAAGCACAAACATCACCTGGAACAAAGGGTTATAGCTTAAGTCTCGATTTGGCTGTAATGCTTCTACTAGCTTCTCAAAAGGTAAATCTTGGTGAGTATAAGCCTCAATTGCTACCTTTCGCACTCGTCCCAACAATTCGGTAAAGGTGGGATTTCCCTCTAGATTGGTACGTAACACTAAAGTATTGACAAAACAACCGATTAACTGTTCTAGTTCAGCACGATTACGATTAGCTATTGGTGAACCAACTAGAATGTCTTTTTGACCTGTGTAGCGGTATAACAAAGTCTGAAACACTGCTAACAAGGTCATAAATAAAGTAGTTTCTTCCTGCTGGCTTAACTGTTTGATAGCCTCAGTTAAAGCTTTGGATAAGACAAACTTCTGCTGCGCTCCTCTAAAAGTCTGGATTGGCGGTCTAGGACGGTCGGTTGGTAGTTGTAGTATGGGGAGATTGCCGCCTAATTGTTGCCGCCAATAAGCTAAATGCTTTTCTATAACTTCATCTGGCAATGAGTTACGTTGCCAATGCACAAAATCGCTGTACTGTACAGGAAGTTGAGGTAATGGTGCAGGCTTGCCATCAGCAAAAGCTTGATAAATTGTCGTTAATTCTTGAATTAAAACTTTGATTGACCAACCATCACCAACCAAGTGATGTAGAGTCAAAATTAATATTGACTGTTCTGCTTGTAAGTGCAGCAGTTTTGCTCGTAATAACGGTGCTTGTCCTAAATCAAAAGATGATTGAACCTCTTGTAAGGATAATTTTTGGACTTCCGTCGGCTGCTGTTCATCAGCCAAATGGCGCAAATCCACTTCTGGCAAGGTTAATGTGACTGTATCTGCAACTTTTTGGATGAGTCCACCATTAACTACCTCAAAACTGGTGCGTAAGATGTCGTGTCTTTGAATAATTTCGTTGAGGCTACGAATCAATGTAGACACATCCAGCCTTCCTGTGAGATGAATAGCTACAGGAATGTGATATGTAGCCATCCCAGGTTGGAGTTGATTGATAAACCACAACTGCTGTTGTGTAAAGGTCAATGGATGTTGGTTAGTGTCTGTCTCTACTTTAGATATAGGTAGGTATGTACTAGTCAGATTGTTATTAACTTGGTCTAGTATTTGGGTGGTTAACTCAGCAATACCAGCACCATCAAAGAAGTCTGCTACAGATATAGATACACCAAAATCAATCTCGATTCGGTTCTTTAACTCGAAAACTTTGAGGGAGTCTAGACCTAAACTACTCAAAGGTTGTTTTCGGTCTACCTGAGAAGGTTTGACTCTGATTACCTGTGCTACTAGCTCTTGTAAATAGGTATTTAATAATTGCTGTCGTTGTTCTACTGCTACTGCTAGTAATGCTGGGCGTGTCAGACAATTTTTGGCTGTGGTTGTCTGGGTAATTTCCAAAATACTGCTACCAACAACCTCTAATGTCCCTGCTAAAAATCCTGCTTTGGTAGCCCGACGTTGAATTTTACCACTGGAAGTCTTGGGAATCGTACCACCTTTGAGCAAAACTACGGCATAAACTTGTATTTCATGTTCTTGAGCGATCGCTTGCCGAATAGCAGCCGTCACTTCATCTATATTCGGTTTGGCACGAAATTCTAATTCTTGTACAACTACTAGTCGTTCTTCTTTTTCCACCTCTACAGCAAAGGCGGCTACACTTCCTGAACGTAATGTTTTATGGCTAGATTCTGCGGTTAGTTCAATATCTTGTGGGTAAAGATTGCGTCCCCTGATGATGATTAAATCTTTGGCTCTACCTGTAATGAAAAGTTCGCCATTGTGCAGAAAGCCTAAGTCTCCAGTCCGCAAAAATGGCCCTTCGCCTGTGTCTTGCAGGTAAGCACCAAAGGTTTGGGCTGTTTCTTGTGGACGGTTCCAGTAACCATGACCAATACTAGGGCCAGATACCCAGATTTCTCCCACTTCGTTGGTGTCACAACGGTTTAAGGTGTCTGGGTTGGCAATTACAATCTGTTGTTGCGGTACAACTTGACCACAACCTACTAATGCTATTGGATTCTCATTGTTGGCAACTGCATTTATTGCATGGTTGCGCTCTAAAGCGGTCTTTTGCAGAGATATACTTCTTGGCAGCGCAGACTTGATGCTACCAGATACCATCAAAGTGGCCTCTGCCATGCCATAACAAGGATAAAAAGCTTCTGGACGAAACCCACACTCAGCAAAGGTGGCGGCAAACTTCTCTAGAGTTTCTTGACGAATGGGTTCAGCACCGTTAAAAGCAACACTCCAACTGCTTAAATCTAAGGTTGAGCGTTGTTCGGGGGTAATTTTTTCAATACAAAGTTCGTAGGCGAAGTTGGGAGCGCCACTAGTAGTCCCGCCGTAACGAGAAATGGCCTCTAACCAACGGTAAGGACGCTGGAGGAAAGCCGCTGGCGGCATCATAATACAAGGGAAGCCGCCATATAGAGGTTGCAGTACACCGCCAATCAGACCCATGTCATGATAAACAGGTAGCCAGGTGACAAACTTACTACTGGCAGAATGTTCCATATATTGGCGAGTCACAAGGGCATTATGTAGCAGGTTGCCATGACTGAGCATGACACCTTTAGGTGTGCCGGTAGAGCCAGATGTGTACTGCAAAAAGGCTAAAGTTTCTGTATTGATCACAGGCTCTTGCCAGTCTGCTTCTATGTCAGGGGTGAGATTATCGGTGGCTAGCCAGTGAATATTATCTATATCAAATTTATCGGCAAACAGAGATTGCATCTGGGACAAAATAGTAGTTGTCGTCAGAATGACCGCTGCTTGAGCATCTTCTAAAATCGCTAAAATTCTGGGGGTATTACGGTGATTGCGGGGTGGATAAGCGGGAACAGCCACTACGTTGGCATACAGGCACCCAAAAAAGGCTGGTAAGTAATCGATTCCTGGTGGATAAAGCAGCAGGGCCCGTTCACCACTTAATCCTAAGCTTTGCAGTTGCGAGGCGATCGCTCGACTACATCTATCTAACTCTTGATAGGTCAGGCGATCGCTTGGGGTTTCCCCATCCCCTAAGAATGTATAACTCAGTTGTTCGGACTGGAGGCTACTTCTATAACGCAAAAGTTCAACAACAGTAGAAAATTCGCAAATGCCTTTCCCGGCATTACTGTTCTGAGCATTCTTATTTTCAGGCATTAACGTCTATACCTATTTCTGGAGTGTAACTGTCATCCGTTATGTATCCGAGGCTGTACTAGCGATTTGTAGACTTCTTTGCCAAATCAAATTCACGCAAAGTCTTGGTTTCGCCCGATTTCAGCTATTTCCTCAGGTCATGTAGTTAAAAATTTCTTCTTACAACTTATTCTCAATATATTCATATCACATTAATGCTAGTTATTCCTATTTATTTTTATACTTAGCAAAACTTCATCCTAGAGTCTTGGTTTCTCACTCAGGTTTGTTGACAAAAGTACTTCTTGTGGTAGATGTTATTGTAAAAACACGCTTAAACAGGCAGCATACGAGTTATATCAGCCCTGAAATGATTACAGTAAGAATTTTAGGGTTGAGTTTCAGTGAGATTTATTCAAGGCATATTTGTATATAAACATACTTTTAATGTCAGAGAAGACTAAAAGTATCTACATTTATTGACAATATTCGGCAAAAACTATGTATCTTATAGAACTAATTTTTGATAAACTAATACTCTGGCTTAATCAATCTACTAATAATAGATTGCAATAAGTATCTAGGTAAAAATCGCCAACAGTTTATTTTCATTCTCTTGGTTAGGTGTGAGGAAATTCATGAAACCACAAATGTTATTAAAAAGCCTGTTACTAACAGGCTCAGTTGCCTTGGTGTTAGCAACTCCTGCTTGGAGTGAAGAGGTGAAAGTTTCTCAAAAGCAACCAGAACGAACATCAACTGATACAAAAAATAGTTCTATAGAGACGTCAAATCAGTTACATGAGCCTTTAAACAAGATATTGCGGCTAAGTCAAGTTGAGTCTCCACACACAAGTTCTGCAAGACTAGTTCAAGCACCAGAAGTTGTGCAAGTGACCGGAGTCCAACTAAATTCAGTCGATCAACAACTGGAGATAATTTTACAAACGACTCAAGGAGAAAAATTACAACCTTTAAATAAGAGTGAGGGTAATAATTTTACTGTAGATATTCCCAATGCTCAATTGCGTCTATCTAGTGGTGATGCATTTAATCAAGAAAGACCATTCGCGGGAATTACAGCAATTACTGTAACCAACCTGGATACCAATACAATTCGGGTGACAGTCATTGGTGAAACTGGTGCGCCAACAGTCGAGTTGTTTGATGGTGATGAAGGCTTAATTTTTGGGGTGACACCAACTACATCCACTACTAGCCAGATTGCGCCAGCAGAACAACCAACCAGTGAGACTCCCCAAACCCAACCAACACCACCAACCAGCGAAACCCCTTCCGAACAACCCACAGCCGAGACACCTGAAAATGAAGAACCAATTGAATTGGTGGTGACGGGTGAACAAGATACATATCGTGTACCACAAGCATCAGGGGCTACTAGAACCGATACCCCAATTCGTGATATTCCCCAATCGATTCAGGTAATCCCTAGACAAGTTTTAAAAGACCAACAAGTTATTCGCCTGACAGACGCAATTCGTAACGTAAGCGGTATTGTAGAGGGCGTTGGTTTTGCAGGGTCAGTTGACAATTTTAATATTCGGGGTTTTGAATCTGGTTCTGGTTCAACTTTTCGTGATGGTTTAAAAGAAACACCTGACTCATTGCGAGAACTCGCCAATCTTGAGCAGATAGAAGTCCTCAAAGGCCCAGCTTCTGTGTTATATGGAAATGCTGAACCAGGAGGAATCATTAATTTAGTCACGAAAAAACCTCTGAATATTCCTTATTATTCTGGTGAATTTTCTGTAGGTAACTTTAGTTACTATCGTTCTGCTATTGATTTGTCAGGCCCTCTCAACCCAGATAAAACATTGCTGTATCGATTGAATGCTGCTTATACAAATTCTGGAAGTTTCCGAGATTTTGTCAATAGTGAGCGATTCTTTTTCGGACCAGTATTTGATTTGAAACTAAGTGAGCAAACTAACCTTTTGTTTGATGTCAGCTATCTTAATGACAAGCGCACATTTGACACTGGGATAGTTGCTATTGGCAGAGGTATTGCTAATATTCCTACTAGTAGATTCTTGGGTGAACCAGGAGATGAACGTAGAGTAGAGGAGACGAATACAGGCTATCGCCTAGAGCATCGTTTTAGCGACAAATTAACGCTCCGCAATGCGTTTCGCTACACTTCACAAGATGCCTTTGATTACCGCGCCCAGGTTTTTGAGGTAGACGAAGAAACGGGTGAACTACCACGCAACTTCCGTTCCAACGATGATTACCGTGAAACATACTCTCTACTAACAGATATTGTTAGTAAGTTTAATACAGGTTCAATTGAACATACACTCTTATTTGGACTTGATCTTGTTAGACAAAAGTTTGATGGTTCCCAAAGAAGGCTACCGGCAGGGTTGACTCCATCGATAAACATCTTTAACCCAGTTTACAATGCTATTCCCCGTCCTGCTGTTTCCGAATTCACAAATGTAGTTCGAGATGGGAAGTTTACAGTAGAGACATTAGGCGTTTATTTGCAAGACCAAATAGCATTTTCAGACAATTTTAAGTTACTGTTAGGAGGTCGTTTTGACATTGTTGATCAAGATCAGTTTGATCGACTCACAGATACTCGTACCCTTCAGTATGATGAAGCATTCACACCCAGAATTGGTGTTGTATATCAGCCAATTCAACCGATTTCGCTATATGCAAGTTATAGTCGTTCCTTTGCACCAAATTTTGCTCAACGTGTTGACGGGACATTTTTGCCGCCTGAACGTGGTAATCAATATGAAGTGGGTGTCAAAGCTGATTTTAATGAGAGGCTGTCAGCTACTTTAGCGGCTTATGAAATTACTAAAACAAATGTTGCTACACCCGATCCCAATGATCCTGATGGTTTTAGTATTCCTGTTGGAGAACAAAGAAGTCGAGGAATTGAACTAGATATATCTGGCGAAATTTTGCCTGGATGGAATATCGTTGCTGCTTACGGTTATACGGATGCCAAAGTCACTCAAAGTAATGATTTGAGGGTTGGTTCTAGAATACCAAGAGTACCCGAACACAAAGCCAGTCTTTGGACGACTTATCAATTTCGCCAAGGTAATTTGCAAGGTTTAGGTTTTGGTTTGGGGTTATACTACCTCTCCGATAGAGTAGGTGGTGATATTCCTAGCAACGATTTTGACGATACTTTCGTATTACCTAGTTATTTGCGAACTGATGCGGCAATTTATTACAGACGAAATAATTGGAGAGCTGCTATTAATATTGAAAACCTGTTTGGTGTCAGGTATTTCGATACATTTGAATTTGGCAGAAATACAGTTATTCCCGGTGCGCCATTCAAAGTTATTGGGACAATTTCGTTTGAATTGTAGTTAATACTATAGGAGCCACTACGTTTGTCGTTAAACTTATAGACACGTAGAGGCTTCCTCTTACCGTCATTGCCATAAATTTTAACGCTAATAGAAATACAGTTATTTCCAGCACACTATTGACAATTATACGATGAGTTGTATTTAAGCTTTGACCACAATAGAAAGAGGAAAAAGATTAAAGTGTATCGTTATTTAAAATCATTTTTGCTAGGAATTGTGACTATGGCTTTGCTTTTAGCTTGCCATCATAATATTTCGCCAAATGCAATTGATAACACCTTATCTACATCTTCTCTACCAGTAGCCACAAGAGTAGTCAAACACGCTTTGGGTGAAACAATAATTCCTGTGAAACCACAGCGAATCATTGTATTAAATGATATTGGGCTTTTAGATCCCGTGCTATCTCTGGGTGTCAAACCAATTGGTACAGTAAGTTATTTTCCACAGTACGACTTTTTATTCCGAGGTGTAACTAATGATGAAGCGGCTGGTATAGAGATAATTGGTACTGGAAATCAGCCTAATATAGAAAGAGTTATCAAGCTCAAACCCGATTTAATTTTGATGCGTGAATACCAGAAAAGTTTTTATAACCAGTTATCGGCGATCGCGCCTACCGTTGTCGTAGATTTGCCAGGACTGAATTACTCTTTCAAAGAAAATCTGCGTTTTATTGCTCAAGTGCTAGGTGAAAGTGAAAAGGCAGAGGAAGTTATTTCTGAATATTATGAACGAGTTAGAAAGTTGCAAAATTTGATGGGTGATCGTCTACAAAAAATAGAGGTATCAGTTATTAATCTTTTTTCCGAAAGTGTCATCGCTACATATTCAGAAAATGAAACTTATAATCAAGTTTTTCAAGACCTTGGTATTAGACTTATACCTAAACTAGCCAACCAACAACAACAGACTTTAGTATCAAGTATCGAAGTATTAAACAAGTATGACGCTGATATTTTGTTTGTCATGAATCTAAGTGGAAATCAGGATGCGGCACTATCGTTTTTGCAAAGTCCGCTTTTGTCTACACTTAATGCTGCTCAAACAAATCGGGTGTATGAAGTGCAACAAAATAGATGGTGGACATACGGATTTTTGGGAATAAATAAGCTACTTGATGACCTATTTAAATATCTGACTTATTAACTATTTGAGGGAACAAAACAACCCTGTCGCTCCCCCAGATAATTTCACGACGATCTCACTTGATCGCGTTGCTCCCGTTGTGGGATTTCCTTTGGGAATGTACCGGAATTTGTAATGTCCTTTCTCCCTTACGTCCTATGGGAACACACATTGGGGTTCCCACAACTGGATCAGGAACAACACGACACTGTAACCCAAAAACCTCTTTTACCATCTCCTCAGTCATTACCTGATTCGGTTCCCCAGCCGTAAAAATTCGACCTTCTTTGACAGCAACTAGATAATCTGCATAACGACAAGCCTGATTTAAGTCATGCAACACCATGACAATAGTCCTTCCCTGAGTATGGTTTAACTCATCTAACAAATCCAAAACCTCTATTTGATGGGCTAAATCTAAAAAAGTAGTTGGCTCATCCAATAGTAAAATATCTGTATCCTGAGCGAGTGCCATTGCAATCCAAGCTCGTTGGCGTTGTCCACCAGACAAAGTATCTAATGCTCTATCTGCCAACTCTAATAGATATGTAATTTCTAGTGATTGTTGGACAATTTGTTCGTCTTTTGCTGACCACTGCTGCAACCAATTTTGATAAGGATAACGTCCTTGTGCCACTAAATCTCTGACTGTTAATCCTTCTGGTGCAACTGGACTTTGGGGTAAAATTCCTAACTGCTGTGCAACTTCTTTGGTAGAAAGATTGAAAATTGAAGTGCCATCAAGATATACTTTACCGCTACAAGGTTTCAGCAATCTTGCTAAACCTCGTAATAACGTTGATTTACCACAACCGTTGGCACCAACTAAAGCACTAATTTTTCCGGAAGGAATTGCTAAATTCAAGTCACGGATAATTGGCGCACCATCGTAAGCTAAAGACAGACTCTTGGTTGATAATCCTTGCATAATTAATATTTCCCAGGTTTATTTTTTACGGTTACGAATTAACAAATACAAAAAATAAGGAGCGCCGATAGCAGCTGTTACCACCCCACAAGGAATTTCAATAGGTGCAAACAAGGTTCTTCCTAGCAAATCTGCCGCCACTACAATCACTCCCCCTAACAATGCAGAAGTAGGAATCAAGCCTTCATGATTTGTCCCTACCAACTGTCTGCCTAAATGGGGTGCAATTAAACCCACAAAACCAATCATTCCCGCAGTGGCGACCCCTGCACCAGCTAAGGCTACACCCACTAGCACGAGTAAACCACGTTGCCATTCCACACGAGTACCTAAGCCTTTGGCAACATCATCTCCTAAATTTAAAATGTTCAAATGTCTTGCCAATGTCAACGCCATCGGGACGAAAACAATTAACCAAGGTAAGAAAGAAAAGACTTGCTCCCAGGTGCGTCCATAAACACTACCAGCCAACCATACAAGGGCATCACTGACGCTGTAGATTTCGCCAAAGGTAATCATCAAGCTGGTGAAAGCACTGGCGATCGCAGACAACCCCACACCCATTAAAATTAACAGAATGGGGGAACTACCATTGTTCCAGGCTAAGGAGTAAATGAGCATCGCCATCAATAGAGCGCCTGCAAAGGCTGATAGCGGCAAAGTGTAAATTGGTGCTGAAGGAAATAAAATAATTACTGTCACTGCTGCCAGACTCGCACCGGCATTGATGCCAATAATACCGGGATCAGCCAACGGGTTGCGTGTCAGTCCTTGAAAAATAGTGCCAGAAATTGCTAGTGCCACTCCCACCATAAAAGCGACAAGGGTACGAGGTAGACGCAGGTTGTGAATCACGAAAGCATGGTCTGGGTTGCCTGTATCTAGATTTAATATAGTTTTGATAATATCTAAGGGCGAAATTGGATATTCACCCCTACCCACATTGATCACCATCGCTACCCCAATAACTACTACCAGACATAGCAGCATCAATGGTACGCGTCGGTCTATCCGAAAAGATATCGTCTCAGAACGGATGACGAGCCAATCAACCTTCATTTTTTCACCTTTGATTTAGCCAAGTAGACAAAAAAGGGCGCACCAACCAGTGCTGTCATGACTCCCACAGGTAATTCCTGGGGTTTAAGTAATATCCGGGCGGCAATATCTGCAATTAAAAGTAAAGTTGCCCCTAATACGGCAGAATAAGGCAAAATCCACCGATAATCAGCTTTGATGAAAAATCTCACCATGTGGGGAACAACTAAGCCAATAAAGCCAATGGGCCCAGCAAGAGATACTGAACTCCCCGCCAGTAAAACAACGCTGATGGCTGTCATGATTTTCACCCAAGCTGTCTGTTGACCTAAACCTTTAGCCACATCTTCACCAAGACTCATAGTAGTAATTTGTCTCCCCAGGGCAAAGGCCACTACTAAGCCAATAACAACGAAAGGTAATGCTTGCAAGAGAATATTAAAATCTCGTCCTGCCAGAGAACCAGCTAACCAAAATCTAATTTCTTCTAAGGTGCGTTGACTGACAATCAGAATAGCCGTGGTGAGGGAAGAAATCAAAGCCGTGAGCGCCGCACCTGCAACTGTCAGATTCAGTGGTGTCGGGCCTCCTCGCCCCAGAGAACCCAGGAAGTAGACTAACATTGCTGTTACGCCTGCACCCAAAAAGGCCACAACGGTCAAAACCCCCAAGGAGGAGCTGCCAAACACAAAAATTGTGGCAACCACAGCCAATGCAGCCCCCGACTCAATGCCTAAAATACCGGGATCTGCCAAAGGGTTGCGCGTCAAACCTTGCATTAAGGCTCCAGATACTGCTAAGGCTGCACCTACCAAAAGAGCAACTAGCGATCGCGGTAATCTCACGGTCTGAATCACTAGGTGATCATAGGAACCGTCAAAGGTGACAAAGGATGCCAAAATCTGCCTTAAAGGTATTTCTGCTGCACCTAGAGTCACACTGTACACCAAGCTGATGAGCAGGATAATTAGTCCCAGAACAAGACCAACTAAAGGTGATATTTGTGGCTGTTTCAGTTTTCTTGGTAAAGTTGTGGTTGCTTTTGCCATATTTAGCCTTGATGAGTCTATATCTAATCAAAACCGAAGTTTTGGGATTTTCAGGAACCTCCTAGCTTGTAGTTAAAATACTTGGCGCTCCTCCAAGTGAGTGGTTATTTCTTTTTGGGTTCGCCATACCGGACGTAACTTCTGGCGCGCAAAAAATTCCAGTTGATCGCCAACATGGGGTGAATGAGGTTGAGTGGCATTACCATAGCTAGTGAGAGCCATTGCTTTGACTGGTTGGGAAAACTCAACAGCTGCAACATAAGAATCACCAGCAACTGGTCGAAAGCGCCTATTACCTGCTGGAGCGAAATTCACTACACGGAAGATGCCGTTATAACCATCACCGCCGTTGGCAGGTAAGTCGAAATTGCCATACTGTAACCGAAAGACATCACCCCAAGGGACATCTAGTTTTCCATAAGCTTTTTCTACTTTTTTCGCCGCCTCTGTCAGTACTTTTACGGCATTTTTAGGGTCAGCCAAGCCTTTAGGTGTTGTGTGTGGCGATTTTTCGTTCCAAGGAGTGCTAAACAAGGTATCAAAATCTATATCTTCCAACCAGAAATTAAACAGTACAGCCCCTTGGCTATTAGCATCGGCTTTGCGATCCCATGCTGCTAAGATATCGGCGGCGTGGAGTGTTAATTCATCCTTTTGCTGTCGGGCGGCTGCAATTAAATCATCTAGAATCCGCTCCGCCAGTTCCATCTTTGTAGAATGCTTATAGGCAATCATTTCTGCAAAAGAAATGCTTTTATCTTCAGCTAACATCAAAGCGGAACTTTGGGCCCGGAAGTACATTGGCCCTCGTGGAGCCATATAAGGTGGGTAGTCGTCTGCTTTGATAGCTGGGGGAAAAGTAGTAGTCCAAGGTGGATCATTGGCATTTTGTAACCAACCGCTTGGAGGATCAATGACTTTGGGTAAATCTTGGTAAGGGTGATTTTTAGTCCACAAGGTTTTGGATGTATCGCCGGGAATTATACCTTGCCAGTATGCAAAGTCTCCTGCTTGACGCACGGGAACCAGACCGTTGAATAAATGCATAATATGCCCCTCACGGTCGGCATACATGACGGTAAACATCGGTAGTTGTAAGCGTTGCAGTGCCTTTTGGAATTGGGTGAAATTTTTAGATCTGGCCATATCCCACCACTGTTCTAAAACACCCGGACTGTCTTGTCCCACAACTCGCAGGGCCACGGTTTTACCATTTTTCTGCGTAATAACTGGCCCGTGAATAGAACTTTTGACTGAGAATAGTTGCTCCTGCAACGAGCCATTTTTTTGCTTTACCTTTAATGGAAAGTTTGCTGTTTGAAAGGGGCGAACTTTGCCATCAAAGAGATAACCGTTGTTTTTTAATTTCAGTTCGTAGGCATCCCAGCCATCGTGAGTATTGACAGTATGAGTCCAACCTAAATTATCGTTGAAGGCGATCGCTAACACTGGAATGCCCACCAATGTTGCCCCATAAGCATCAATACCTGGGGCGGTAATTTGTGCTTCGTACCACAAAAATAAATCTCCCCAAGGCAAATGAGGATTGGCTAGCAGCATCGCTTTACCACTAGCAGATCGTTTTGGAGCGATCGCCCAACCATTAGAGGCTCCTGGAGACTGGGACTGGCTGAGATCTGCAACACTCTCCGGATTGACTATAAAAGTAAAAAGCAGTACCCGTTGCAGGTGACTTAATACATCCTCTGGCGTCACAGGTAAAACTACTTCTACTTCATCATCAATTAAATCGGGATGCTCTTGGGCATAAGTATTAATTCCCTTGGCAAAGGCATCTATGTAACTACGAAAAGCAGAACTTTGGGCTTGATACCAAGCACTCGCACTTTTAGGTACGCCCATTGTCAATACCCATTTGTCTGAATCTAGATATTCCTCTCCCCAATATTCCGCAGCCCGTCCCCGTGCTTGTCCGTAAAGGCGTAGCAGCAAGTTACCGTGACTTTGCATTTGCGCCCAACCAAAGGCTTGAAAAGCACCTTGGGTATTTTTACCGTAAATATGAGGTATGCCGTAGGTATCCCAGAGAATTTCTGTATTTTTGGGTGCAGAGCTGATACTTTGGCTACTCACTACCACCGTAAATATGATGGTGAGTAGAAAAGGTAAAAATCTTTTTAATTGTTTCTGCCAGCTTAAAGGACTATCAAGCTGAGTTTTAGCCGTAAAAAGCATTTTATTTATAGTTACAGATTAAAGGCTACTCGCCCGTATATGCCCAGGGGGTACTTTCTTGCAAATTATGCAGGCAGCAACAGTACAAGATGCAAAGGCTTGGAAATTAAATGAAAGTTATTACTAATAAACACTAAAATAAAACAGAACCTGTGTCAAGATTATACGAGTATGAATTGCCAGCTTTTGTTATTATGGGTAAATAGGTTTGTTATCTATTCTAGAATACAGCTGGTTTTAGCTATAATCTACAATCAATGTCATAAATATTTATTGCTCTAAATTTGCTTCAGATGATTTTATTTTAAAGAATAAAAGCAAAATACTATCAATAAATCTGAGTAAAGCTGCCAAACTAGTAACTTGGGCTGGGAGTAGGGAGTAGAAATATTATGTTTGAACGCAACTTAGGCATCATGTAAAAATAAGTTGTACAAATTTAATCTGGAGTAGGCTGTGAGCCTTACTTTCCAATTAAAAGTGTTCAAGTTATTTTTGCGCGACTCCTTAGTATGACCTTTATGCAGATATGAGCGTTCACCCTGAAAATGATTATTTATCGAGAAGAGACAGTTGGGAAATTCCTGCTCAGGAAAGCTAGGTTAATTGCAGACTTGTCATCTCAATTCCGGCTAATTATTGTTCCATGAGCAATGTGACGATCGCGTTGATTAACTCATTGGGTTCCACAGGTTTTGCTACATGACGTTGAAAGCCAGCAGCGAGAGCTTGTTTTTCATTAAAGTCGCCAGCGTAAGCAGTCAGTGCGATCGCCGGTATTTGCCCGCCCTGTTCTGGTGGCAAAGCTCTCACTTGCCGTATTAGCATATAGCCATCCATATCTGGCATTCCAATGTCACTGATGAGGATATCCGGTGGGGATTGTGTTAATGCTGCCAAGGCTGCACTGGCTGAAGTTACTGAAATGACACTGGCCTCAGCCTGCTCTAACAAAAACACAATCAACTCTCGTGTATCGGTATCATCATCCACCACCAACACTTGAACGCCTTGCAAATTGACAGATGACTGGGAAAATTGCTCCTTTTGATTTGCTGCTGAACTTATGGGCTGGAGTGGTAACCTGACGGTAAAAGTGACTCCTAGCCCTTCACCGGGGCTATCTGCCTCAACGGTGCCACCATGTAATTCCACAAGATGATGTACGATGGCCAATCCTAATCCCAATCCGCCAAACTTACGTGTTGTAGTACTATCGGCTTGACGAAAGTAGTCAAAGATGTATGGCAAAAAATCTGAAGCAATGCCCTTGCCGTTGTCGCCGATGGTGATTTGAGCATGATAATCTATCTGCTCTAGTCGCACCTCAACCTTACCGCCTGCGGGAGTGAATTTAACGGCATTGGCAAGCAGATTCCACATTACCTGTTGCAAGCGAGTAGAGTCTCCTAAGACAAGTTTCACCTGAGATGCCAAACTTGTTTCTATGGTGATGGATTTAGCTTCTGCTGCCAGTCGCACGGTTTCCAGGGCAGCTTGAATAGTCGATGCTAAATTTACTGGACTGACATTCAAACTGAGTTTTCCTTGCAAAATCCGGGAAATATCAAGCAAGTCTTCAATCAGTTCCGATTGTAGCTTGGCATTGCGCTCGATAGTTGCCAAGGCTTGTGCCGTCTTCGCTTGATCTAGCTTGCCGTTCTGAAGTAGCCTTGACCAGCCTAAAATTGGATTGAGAGGCGATCGCAACTCATGGGACAGCACTGCGAGAAATTCATCTTTGACTCGGTTGGCCGTTTCGGCGGCATTTCTGGCTGTTCGCTCTGCTTCGTAGAGGCGGGTACGGATAATCGCCTGGGCGCATTGTTGGGTCAGGGATAAGATAAACACTTGTTGCTCCCTATCCAACTGTTGCGGCTCCATAAAACCAAAGGATATGCCTCCGATGGCTCGACCTTCAACCATCAGGGGAATGGAAATCCAGACTTCAAAGTTGTACTGCTGATACTGTTCCCTGAGATGCGGATAGCGCATTGCTCGTTTTTGTGATGATTCTGCCCAAATCGGCTGTCCGGTGCGTACGGCTTCTGCTAAAGGCACAGGCGCATCGAGTGAAAAACGCTGACTACCGTTGAGTTGCTCTAGTTTACAGCCCACATTGCGGACGACTTCGAGTTCAGTGCCACGGTCATTCACTAAAGCCACAAGGGCATAATTAGCGCCTAGAGCCGCAATTCCTTGATCTACAATTACATCTGCTACCTGGATGGGAGTCAGCGATTCCGAAAAAGCAGCCGTTACAGACTGAAGCCGGGTAATGCGCTCGGCCGATTCTTCTGCGGCTTGTTGCGACTGCTGTGCCTCCAGGTAGAGGCGAGCATTATCAATGGCGATCGCTGCTTGATGGGCGATGTCTTCTGCTAAGGATACATCTGCTGGACTATAACGGCGATGAGATTCAGCCGTGACAAAGGTAATTGCCCCTAAAATCTGTCCACGGGCAATCAATGGTGAGATCACACCAGATTTTAAGCCCAGTTCGCGTAATATTTGTAAATGTTCAGAATCTTGAGCCACCATTTCCAATACAGCATCGGGAATTTCTGACACTATTTCGGTTTTCCCAGTTCGCAGTACCTTGGGTAATCCCTCTGTTTCGTCGATGTGTCTGGGATATCGACGATGAATTTCCCAGCCCAATGCCACTTTCGTGGGATCACAGTGAGCCACTGCAACCCGATGAATGGATTGATTGTCTTCCAGCAGGTCGATGGTACACCAGTCCGCAAAGAATGGCACCACCAGATTGGCCACACTTTTGAGAGTACATTCATCATCCAATGAGGATGCTAGTACTGTACTGACTTCTGCGAGAAATGCTGATAGTTGCTGGTCGGCTTCTGCTTTGATGCGTGCAGTTTGCTCGTGAACCTGCTGCCGGATCAATTCGGCGCGTTCGGCTTCTGCCTGTTTACGTTCGGTGATGTCATGCATGACAACGACTGCCCCCTGTTTTTTGCCCTGGCTATCAACGATGGACTGTCCACTGGCAAGCAGCGTCTTTGCCTTTCCCTGTGTGGGTGAAATCACCATTTCCACATTCTCAACTATTTCGCCCTGTAATGCTCGAAATAGCGGGATCTCGTGTTTGGGCATCAGCGTTGTGCCATCGGGTAAATACAAGTCATAGTATTCTGCCCATTCATCGGGTGGTAGTGGTTGCTCCGGCAAACCATGAAATTTTCGGGCGGCTCGATTAAATAAAGTTAAAATTCCCTCAGCATTACACGCTACGATTCCTGCCTGCACATTATCAAGCAGCACTTTGAGTAATTCCTGTTCTGTTTCCAAATCAGCTTCGGCTTGCTGGCGCTCCGCAATCTCCAAGTGGAGTAATTCGTTTGCTTGGGATAATTCAGCCGTTCGTTGGGCAACTAAACGCTCCAACTCCTGCTGGGCTTGTTGCCGTGCTGTTTCTGTTTGTTGTCGCTCCAGTTCGGTGGCAATCCGCAGAGCAAAGATGGTTAATAGGGATTCGGCAAGCTGTACATTTGTCAATGCCTTGCTATCCATCACGCCCAGTAGTCCAATAGGTACGCCTGTTGTGTCAAAAAAGGGAAGCGCTACATAGCTTTCCACCTTGAGAGGTTTCAGCAAAGGCGCGTTGGGAAACAAAGTTTGGACTCGATGGGGATAGCAGCACAATTTTTTTGTCTGAAGTACTTCCCGGCAAGGGGTGTCATGCAGAAGGTATTCAAAGTTATCGATGATTTGCCCATGTCCACAGGCAGCGATCGTCCGAATTGCTTCCTGCTGATCTGCGTCCACCAAACCAATGTAGCTATAATCAACCCCCAAAACTTGACTCAAATGTTCTACCAAAGCCAAGAAAAATGCTTCACCCGTGACAGCAGAAACACCTTGAGTCACTTCTAGCAACGCTGCATCGATTTGAGCAATTTTACTGGCTACCAGTCGTAGTTCTAGTTCATCCATCACCATTGCGGCAAAATCCGCCAGGGCAGCTTTTTGTTCATTAGTTAAGCCATCATGCGGTTGTGTATCTAACAAACAAAGAGCGCCTAAGTTGAAGCCATCTGGAGTCAGCAATGGTGCGCCGGCATAGAACCGCAAACCCGGTTCATTTTGTCCAAATGGATTACAGGCGAGCCGATTGTCTTGCCTGGTGTCGGGAATGACTAAAACCTCGTTAGATAACAGCGTCAAGCTGCAAATAGTTGCATCTCGCTGCACCTCACGTAGATCAATGCCATAGGAAGATTTAAACCAGCCTCTCGATTCGTCAACCAGGGAAACCAGCGCCATCGGCATATTAAATAAACGCGCTGCCAAAGAGGTGATGCGATCAAAGGCAACTTCCGCTGGGGTGTCGAGAATATTGTATCGCCGCAGTGCCTCTAAGCGTTCTCCTTCATTTGCAGGTAAAGGGGTGGTGGTTGCAATGGGTTTAGGGGAAGTTTCAGTCATGGACTTTGAGTCAATGGGCGAGTAGAAGGCTGGAAAGTCAAAAGAGGCAGGGGGGCAGGGGGCAGGGAGCAAGGGGGAAAGCTGAGACGGAGCTTGTTACTTCGCCCCAGCAAGAGCGCCCCAGAAGCGGCGCACTGAGCAGTTCGACCCTTCGGCAAGCTCAGGGCATCGCAGGTGGCACAGTGAGCTTGCCGGAGTGGGCGGGGCTTTATACTTATGTTCCGCTCTGTTCCACGGCTTCTCTGCGAGACGCTGCGCGAACGGGCAGGGCTTGCTCTCCCTGCTTCCCCTGCTCCTCTGCTTCTTGGTAATGGGAATGATCTTATTATTACCTGCGGCTAGAGTGCCTGACCAAGATCCCACTGGATTCGATAAACCGCACTCCCATTCACGCTAATTTAAAGAAAAGGATAACCGCACAAAACTAAGACGTGGTAAAACAGGACGAACTTCGCAACAAATTAAAGCAAACGAGAATCCGCTTGGGTATGAGTCAGCAAGATTTGGCTAATTTGGCTAGCGTGACTCGTCAAACTATTAGTGGTGTGGAATCAGGGCAATATGCACCATCCACCACCATCGCCCTGCGGTTGGCAAAGGCCCTGGGTTGTCAGGTGGAAGATTTATTTTGGTTAGAGCAAGATTTACCAGAAATAGAAGCCGTACCCGCTTACAATGTGCCATTAGGTCAGCGTTTACGGTTAATTTTGGCTCAAGTTGGCAAACAATGGATTGCTCATCCCTTGATTGGTCAAGATGCTTTCCGTACAGAGATGGTACCAGCTGATGGTGAAGGCGATCGCCTGCCTGGGACAAAGACAATTCGTGTCCAACTCTTAGATGATCCCGGAAATTTGCATCAGACGGTGATTTTAGCTGGTTGTGCGCCGGCTTTATCTTTGTGGGCGCGGGCTGCGGAACGTTGGCATCCTAATTTGAGGGTACATTGGACCTTAGATAATAGTATGACGGCATTGCACCGCCTACGTCGGGGAGAAGTTCACTTTGCAGGGATGCATATGTACGATCCCCACACTGGAGAATTTAATACTCCTTTTGTGCGTTCTGTTCTTCAGGGCGCGGCGGCTGTACTAATTAATCTTGGGGTTTGGGAGGAAGGAATATTAACTCAGCCAAATAATCCTCTAGGTTTGAAAACTATTGCAGACTTAGCACAACCTGGTGTGACCATTGCCAACCGCGAAGAAGGTTCAGGTAGTCGCCAAGTCTTAGAGCGATCGCTTAACAATGCCAATATTCCTTTTACAGCCGTCAAGGGATTTGACCACATTGTCCACGGACATCTAGAAGTAGCCCAAGCAGTGGCTAGTGGAAAAGTTACATCTGGTATCAGCACTGCATCTGTAGCCGCCGCCTTTGGGTTAGGATTTATCCCTTTACAAGAATCACGCTATGATTTGGCGGTTCTCAAGTCATACTTAGACGAAGCTCCAGTACAACAATTATTAGGCACTTTAGGACATCGCCGGGTACTCTCACAGTTAGAAGCCATAGGCGGTTATAATACTAGCCAAACTGGGGAAGTTGTAGCTACAATTGAGGACTGATTTTTAATTTTTAATTTCTGCTAATAATTCGCTTACTTGTTCTAAAGAGTTAAATACGCGATAAGCCAAATTTGTAATTTCCCAAGATGGCTGTTCTATATCGGGAATCATAATAGGACACATACCTGCTTGAAAGGCAGCTTTTACACCTACACATGAGTCTTCAAAAACTACACACTCCATAGGTGGAATATTCATCCGGCGGCTGACTTCTAAAAAAATATCTGGTGCAGGTTTGCCCTCAGCAACATCTTCACTGGTAACAATGGTAGTGAAGTATTGGTGAATATCAGCATTTGTCAACCGGCGGATGGCTCTCACACGGTCTGTTCCGGTTGCCAATCCAATAGTGACATTCAGGCTACTGAGTTGCTTCAGCAAATCTAAGACACCAGGCTTTAATGGTAGACCTTCTTGGATTTCTCGTGCATCGCCTATTTCAATGCGTTTTGCGGTCACAGAATTAAAAGGTAAGCTATCCCCATATTTCTTTTTGAGTAATTTTTCCCGCCATGACAAATCCCGACCGACAATTTTTAGGTATAAATCATCATTCATGATATAACCATAATTACTGAGAGCCTGTTTCCAAGCCCACCGAGCAATGCTTTCCGTATCAAAAAGCAAACCATCCATGTCGAAAATTGCGGCTTGAAAACTTGGTAACACATTAATTCCTTTAATTTGGTAGGGAGTGGGGAATGGGGAGTAGGGAGTGGGGAATGAGGAGTTGGGAGTTGGGAGTTGGGAGTAACGAAGAAATTTCCCCCCTGCTCCCTGCCCCCTGCCCCCCTGCCTCTTTC
>NZ_CAWUDM010000013.1:0-89624 GCF_963920855.1 Nostoc sp. CCY0012
AGATGAGGCGGTGAGGATGCGCTGCCCATCGGGGCTAAAACTGGCAGTGTTGACTGTATTCTCATGCCCGGCCATTACAGTAATGTTTCGTACTTGATCTAAAATCGTCTGTAAAGCTAATACAGGGTTAGCGGCCGGATAGTCCTGGAGTTTTTTGATTCCCTGCTTGTCAATTAAACTTTTTAACTCTTTGCCATCCCGCATAGCTGCCAGCAAAGCCCCTATTTGATTAAACTGAAAGCGGTTAATATTTGCCAGTCCTGACCGTTCCAGCCTTATACCTGCCAAGGCAAGTTTTCGCTCTGCTTCCGTTTTTTGCAGGTCAACTTGCGCCTTTAGCACCTGTTCTTGCGCTCGTTGTTGTTCTGCTTCCGCAGTTTTTAACCCTTTCAAAGCCTGTTGCTGCTGTTCTTGCGCTTGTTTTAAGTCGTTTTGTGCCTTTTCTACTTGTCCCCGCGCCTGATTTTCTTTATTTTGCGCTTGTACTAGTTCTAGATTTGTTGCAGCCAGTTCTTTCTGGGCAGTTTCCTGTTGCTTTTTTAAATTAGCCTCAGCATCCTGTACCTTGTTATTAGCGTCAGCAATTCGCTGCTTTGCCGTTGCTAGTTCTTTCTCTCCCTGTTGTTTCTCCTGGTCAATTTTGTCTAGTTGGTTTTTCGCAGTAGCAAGTTGTTGATTACTTCTCCCCGCTAAAATTCCTAAAACAACCGCAGCCACTACAGAAATGAGTAACAAAACTGAAGCAATTTGCACTCTTTGTTTAGCCGTTTGATTCGCAGCTGCTAATATTGCTTGTTCCTTCTTGGCTAATTCTAAATCTCGCTCAAATTCTCTTCTTTCTAATTCCTGACTCGCATCCAAAAATCGGTCATCAACTTCAGTCAAACCTTTACCAATACGCCAACCCAAAGCCTCTTGTAACGCATTTCCCCGCAACAAGCGCGATTCATCTTGAAAATCAGCAGCCACCCAAGCATTAAAAGCATCAGAATAGGGACGCAACCTAGCTAAAATATTCTCACACCACTCTTGCTGAAACACCTCTGCATAGATGCGATTATAAATTCGCAACTTTCCATCCCGCCGCACCACCAACCCAGACAACCGCAGCACCATTTGGTCATCACTATCATCAGCAACAATCTCACCCTGCTGGATAATTTGCTGACACAACCCCAAAAGTCGCCCAGTTTGCTGTTCCCCACTCCGCATGATTCTGTCTCGAATCGTCTTCAAATGCTCCGGCTCATCCTGCCCTTCCCAATTCTCAATAATCCGCCTTCTAACAACTGCTTCCACTAACTGCTCAATTTGGGATTTTCCCTCATCCCCGCACTCTTCAATTAATAAGTTACAAACTTTCTGCGTCAAAAACGGTTGTCCTCCCGTCCAAGCCAACACCGCAGCCATCACCTCTTGCTGATTCCCCAACGCCCCTAAACCCTGCGCCAAAGGTTCCGCCTCATCTAGTTCAAAGCCGGTTAAATCAATAGCTCGTCCAATATTAAAAGGCGTGCGTCCCTTATGTTGAATCAAATCGGAAGGAGTAGACACCCCAATCAAGGCAAAAGTGAGACGGTTATATTCAGGATTATCAGCCCGGCGGTTATAGCAGTCTCGAATTACTGCAAAAAAGTCATCCAGATTAAAAGTCAAGCTAAGAATACTATCAATTTCGTCAATAAAAATAACTATATTGGCTGTGATTTCTTTTAATAAAACTGTTTCAATAAATTTACTAAAACGCTGCACAGGTGAAAGCAACTCGTTCTGATTCCACCACATTTCTAAATCAAAATCAGTATAAATATTAAAATATCCCACCAATGTATCAATCACCCCGGCATACCATTGTTCTGCCGTAATATCTGCCGTCCCCACTGAGGTAATATCAACAACAGCACGAGCCAACCCTTCATCCTGCAACTGTTGCATCACCCGCACCCGCAAGCTAGATTTCCCCATTTGGCGCGAGTTGAGGACATAACAAAATTTTCCAGCTTTCAAGCCTGCATACAAGTCATCATCAGCTTGGCGTTTGACATAAGTTGGTGCATCTTGGGGTAAGCTACCCCCGACTTGATACTGATACTGGGTCATAAATGGGTATAAGAGAATGTTTGAAAAGTCCTATTGTCGGTAGCAAAATATTTTAGATCCCCCTAAATCCCCCTTAAAAAGGGGGACTTTGATTCTTTTCCCCCCTTTTTAAGGGGGGCTAGGGGGGATCGAAACGCTGTTAGGCAACTTGATAAGACTTGTGTGTACACCGTAGTTTTTTAAGAGGGGGGATCAACACGTTGTAGGGCTAGGGTGATATCTTTTTCCTGAGTAACTTGAACCATTTTTTTAGACCTTTTAGGCGAATGGTAATTGAAAATAGATAAGAATAAGAACTAAAGTTCTTACTACGAACTTTTACTCCAACCCAGGCGATCGCAAAAGTATTTCCGGTATAAATTACATAAAGGCATAATGTTATTTCCTTGAAATTTGACTAACCCCATACTGCGGAGTTTAAAGGCTTCTGTTGTTCCCACGTTCACCGCCTCCTCGGCTGTGACTACTTGCTTCAGGGCTGCTAATAATTCTTCGTCCTCCTGCAAATTCAGTAAATGGCGGCGCAAGTGGTCATTATAGGGGCCGGCTTCTGTGGGTGCGACTTGTTCTAATTTGTCTAATGTCGTCCTCTCCCGCGCAATTTGATAAAGCGCCATTCGCACTAAATAAGGATGTCCACCCACAAGCATAATCAACTGTTGCACCTGGGAATTAGACCAACTTAACCCATGACGCTGGACTAAATCTTGCACCTGTTGTTGATTTAATTCTGGTAGTTCCACAGGTAAACCCACATTAAAGGGCGACTGATTGATATTCAGGGGAACGTACACTTCCTGAGAATGGACTATCACCAACTTAAGTTTTCGCCAATCTGGGTCATTTTTAGCCCGTTCATGCCAAGCCCGCAGCAAACCAAAAAAATCTGTAGCGATTATGGGATGCTTAAAAATTTCATCAACTTCATCTAAACCCAAAACAATCGGCTTGTCTATCTCCTTGAGCAAATACCTCTGAAAGTAATTTGTACACTTATTTTTACTGCCCAAAACCCCTTTCCAATAGTCGTCTAGCTTTTCTGGTAAACCCAAGCTATCGGTGACACTGGCGCAGAACCACTGCAAAAACATATTCAAGTTGCTGAGATATTCTGCACCACTAAGGATTGCAAGTTCAAATATACAGATTCATAGCCTTGTTTGCTGCCATAATCTAGAACTCTTGACATTAACGAGCTTTTACCCATCTGTCGTGGTGCTTTGATGCGAATTAATGCCCCATCTCTGAGAACTTCTTCATAACAGTCATTTTCCACAGGCGATCGCTTGATGTAAAATGGAGATTCCAAAGGTACTTGTCCTTCAGGATTTTCTAAGGCGATCGCTGGCATTGTGAGAGTTTCTTCACCTTGATTGTTGCGACTTTTGAGAACTGGTGTAGAAGACTCAGGAATGCTTTTGAGGTCAATGGCATTACAGCCAAATTTGTAAGCATCTTCATAAGATCTATTAGCACCCAGGGCATCATAAAATCCAATCGCAAACTCGATTGCTGCCACATCCCCAATTTTTTGATTCATTCCCATTACACAGTCAATGTGTTGGTAAATCGCCTCGGCTTGAACTTCGCTATAACAGGCGTTAAATAAGACACACTCAATTTTGTCTTTACACAACCCAAATAAATTAGCCAGCGCTTCTGTACTTACCAGTTGCCATTCTCCAATATCATTTTCTAAAACTAAACCCTCTTCACCAGCGCCATGTCCAGAAAAGTGGACTATCTGCGGCTCATAATCTAAAAGTCCACGACGCAAATCTTCAGGACGCACCGCCCATTTAGACATGATTTTAAACTGATCTCGGTTTTTAGCCCGTTCCAACCCTGCCTGAATTTCCCGTACTTCCTTATCTAAGCGCAAGGGACTAGTACTGGTGGGATTGGCTGATAAAATCAGTATTTTTTTCACAGAGGAAATAAAAATAAATTAACCCAGGGTTTTTACCTAAAAGTAGTGTACTACAACCAATATTCCCAAACATATGCTGGGTTATGGAGAATTGATTTATCTCAAGATACGCGGATCTTAATTTGCAAATGTACAAAAATAACAGCGGGTTAGGGGACTCCAACCCGCAAAACTTCTTAGACGATGTTTGAAAAGTAGCAGACTATATAAATATCCCCCCTAGCCCCCTGTTCAAGCGTGGATTTAAGGGGATCTAAAAATATTTGATACATCACTAACAACTTTTCAAACACGCTTCTAAATCACAAAAAATACATCAATTAAATCTTAACTACGATAGCAGTTCTGCATCAATCAGTAGAAATTTGCCAAATCTTAGCAGTTTCATCAGAACTACCACTAGCTAGAGTTTGTCCATTGGGACTAAAAGCTACAGACCAAATAGCCTTATTATGTCCGTTGAGATTATCAATTAACTTTCCTGTTTGTGTATTCCATAACTTAATTGTTCTGTCATAACTACCGCTAGCTAAAGTTTTCCCATTAGGACTGAAAGCTACGGAATAAATTGCTCTATTATGCCCTTTCATAACACAGTGCAACTGCCCATTTTGCAAATTCCATAACTTAATCATACGGTCAGAACTACCACTAGCTAGGGTTTGTCCATTGGGACTAAAGGCTATAGACCAAATCGGTTGATTATGAGCTGCTAAAGGTGTCCTTAATTTACCAGTACTTATGTGCCAAAGCATGATTTTACCACCTTCATCACCACTAGCCAGAGTTTGACCATCAGGGCTAATAGCTACTGTTCTCACTGGTTGTGATAGGTTGAAAGTCTGTAGTATTTCCCCAGTCTCTATATTCCATAAGTTCACTTTTCTGTCCCATCCAGCACTAGCAATAGTTTTACTATCTGGGCTAAAAGTAACTGCTTTAACATCATTAGAATGTCCAGATAAAGTGCGGATTAGTTCACCTGTGTTTAAATCCCACAACTTAACTTGATAATCCCAACTACCACTAGCTAAAATTTTACCATCGGGGCTAATTGCCACGGATTCTACAGAGTTTCCATGTCCTTGGAGTGTGTGAATTAATTTGCCAGTGTTAAGATTCCAAACTTTGATACTTTTATCATAATTGCCAGTTACAAGTTTTTGTCCATCGGGACTAATTGCGACAGAATAAACCCAGACTGATTGAGTATTAAAAGTGCGGATATATTCATTGTCTACAATTAATTTATTTGTAGAATTACCTAAAATCAAGGGTATACTACTTAGTCCAAGCAGTGTGGAAAAGACAACGCCGACTAAACCAATTTTGGTTTTTCTGTTAATTGGTTGGAGTTTCATAAATAAATTAATGGCAAATAATGGAAATAAATATGCTACTTAATCAGACAGTGGTTCTATTGATTTCTGTTCTTTAACTTTTGGAGACTTTTTCGTTTGCCGCTCTAGCCAACGTCTTCGTAAAAATAAAATGATCATTGTTGCCATTCCTATGACTACCAAGGGAGTCATAAAATTCCAATGTCCAGACATTTTGTCATTAATGTGCCAAAAAAGTAAAAACATTGCTACATAGGTTAATTGATGTAGCTGTCGCCAATTCTTCTTCATTTTTTTGACACACCAATCATTCGATGTGACCGTTAGCAGTGTAAAAATAATAAATGTTGCCGAGCCATGCACATATACTCTATAAGTAGTCAAATCGAAGAAATCGAAATTTCTTTTGGCTATTAAAAGCCAGGCATGTCCTAAAGCTAAAATAAAAGCTAAAATTCCTAATTGGCGGCGATATTTCAATAACTTGATGGGAAATTTAGCCTTCTTTAAAGCAGGAAAAACTATTCTTAAAGAAGTTGGAAGCAAAGTTAAAATATAACTAACTATTGCTAAACAACCTAGCAAATTAGCTAGCGGAATTGAATCGTAAAACCATGTTGCGTACATGATGCCCTCTTCCGTATTTATTACTATAGAGTTATTCAACTAGTAATGGGAAGATTACGGATTTTTATAGATGAAATTTATGGGAAATTCTTTGTTTAGTGAGAAAATATACTAGGGAATATGAATTAAATAACATACAAGTCTAGTTTTTGACCTCACCCCGCCTTTGACTTGCGTCATAGTCTCCCCTCTCCTTACCAAGGAGAGGGGTTGGGGTTGAGGTTCTGTATTTTATTAAATCCACATTCCTAAACTGAGTTTGACAAGTTTGACAGTGAGCGATCGCATCACTGCTTACTCCTCAAACCCGCTTGTCATCATTACCGAAATTTGACACATAAATAAAATAAAAAAGCAACCAACCACAGACAGTTTTTTATAAACTAAATTCTGCGGCATGATCATCCTCATCTAAATCTTGCCCCATCGCAGTGGGTTTAAATTTAGAACCATGAATGAGTTCACTAAAGTTAATTTCTGGATTGTGATGGAGAAGATTTAGTACACTAATAAAATCGCGGACAATTTCCCCAGGAGTGAGTAAAGCTTCTGCACCTAAGCGAGTAACAATTTCTTGGACAAATTCTTTTAACTGACTATTTTTTAAAGTCTGTTCATAACCGAAATTGAGTGCATGAATTTCAGTTAAGCGTTGCAAAAGGGTGAGAATTTCTGTTTCACTCAAAGGGTTCAACCGGATAACTGGCCCCAAATACTCCTGTACGCCCGATTGTGTAGCAAAACGACTTTCTTTTGTACGTCTTCTCCAAGCTTGGTCTGCAAATAGTCCCCGATTGGGGTCTTCTAAAAATTTGGTTGTTCCACCAATGAAAATGCCCAGATGTTCAGCTTTGCATTGCATGGTGTCATTAAACATTCCTAGCAATCTACGATAATTTTTATCGCGCGTTACAGTCGTAGATATTTGGTACAAATTTACAGCTTCATCAACTAAAATTAATAGCCCTTTATAGCCAATTTCTGCGACAAATTTAGCAAAGATTTTAATGTAATCATACCAACTATCATCATCAATGATAACGCGTACCCCTAAAGCAGCTTTGGCTTCAATTTTCGTGCTAAATTCTCCACGTAGCCAGCGCATTGCTGCATTTTTTAAATCATCATTATCTGAGCGATACCCACGCCAATACGCAATAATCACACTCCCAAAATCAAAGCCATGTACTAAATCTTCCATATATTGAACTACTTCCCGAATTTTGGTTTCAACTTGGTCATCAAAACCATCATCATTAGGACGTAAGTTTGTGTCTTTGACAACTTCTTGTTGAATCTTATTAATCCATCCTTCTAAAATTGAAACTAAAGCACCACCATCAGGACGCGTTTTTGTAGCTAGATGGCTCATTAATTCGCGGTAAGTTGCTAAACCTTCGTTATTAGTTCCTGCTAATCGGCGTTCAGTAGATAAATCAGCATCAGCTACCACAAAACCTTGTTCTAAAGCACGGTTACGAAGTAGTTGCAAGAGAAAGCTTTTACCTGAACCATAGTTACCAATGATGAAGCGAAATGCTGCTACACTTTCTGCGATGTCATCGAGGTTTTGTACTAGGCTTTGAAGTTCTTTTTCTCGACCAACTGCTATATATTCAACTCCTGTTCTCGGTACGACTCCAGCACCTAGAGATTTAATTAAAGCAGTAGAAATTTTTTTCGAGATTTTGAGCTTTGCCATGTAATTCACTTGACTGGATGTTCAACACAGAGGCAGATAATCGGTATTTTAGGAATAATACACCTAATTACTGATCATTTTAAGATGCCGTAGCAGGATTTAATTGGATGAGGTCTGTTTAGCAATGAGTTCTGCGTATACGTCCAGGATTTTTCTAACGTTGCTCAGATGCTCTTGATAAACTTCGGGAATTTCCAGACTCGGTTCAATGATTAATTCACCAATAGTATCATTTGCATGTTGATTAATAGAATCAATTAATAGATTTGGCATAGTAATATTTGTTTCGGCAATCTGCTTAATAGTAGGCTTGGGGTTCTCTTGTTCTACTATGGCTTTTAATACTTCAATTTCATGATTGGGCAATTGTTTTAAAAAATCATGCCATTCTTCAGGTAGAAGCTCAGAAGTGTAAGATTGAGTCTGGCGTGACTCTAAAGGTTCAACCAATTCGGAAAATGGAAATAACTCATTTTCATTTTCTGGGAGATTGTCAGGTGAAATATCCTGATTAAAATTTTCTGTTTGTTGCAGTAGTTCCCAAACTTGATTTTGTAACAAGTCTCGTTCTTGTTGTAATAAAGAAACTTGTCCTTCAATCTGCGTTAATTCTGATTGCTTTTCTGTGATTTTGTTTTGTAATTCATCGAAGTTTTTTGCTAACTTTTCTGTCTCATTCCTTGTAGATATTAGTAATTGATTTTGCTGGTTAACCTGTATTTCTATTTCTTGAATTTGAATCCGCAGTTCATACATTTTTTCCTCTAGTTGCGGCTTTAGTCTACCTAACAAGCTTAAATTACTTTCAAATTCTTGTTTTTCTTGCTGAAGTTGACAAATATGATTTTGTATCTGAGCAATTTCCGATTGATGTACATGGCAATTTAACTCCAGACGACGTTTTTCTGCGGTGAGGTGAGAACAAGTCTGATTCAGTTCTATTTTATTTTTTTCTAGAGTTTCTAGTTCGGTACTGAGAAGATTAGTTTCAGATTCTAACTGCTTTTTTTGCCCTGCAAATACCCCTAAATCTCGATGGAGACTATCTCTTTGGTTGCGACAATCTAATATTTGATTTTCTAATTTTTGCGACTCTGCATATAGTAAATTACGATGTTCTTCTATTTGGTTAATTTCTCTAAAAATTCGTGACTTTAGTCCTTCTGTTTCTTTAATTCGCTGATGGAGTGAAGTGAGAACTAGCATTTCATAGTTTCTGCGGCGCTTATCTATAAATAATGCTGCGGCATAGGTAGATAGTACCGTAATTATACCTGTAATTAAAGCTTGATTTATATCCCAACTGGGGACAAGACTAATGCCAAAACTCACACTAAAGGCAACTATACCTAGAATATATCGATTGCTTACCATTGCTGATTGCATATTGGTTATTTTGAGCATATTTGATTTAGGGGCAGTAAGTAGCTCTGGTGCTAAAGTATTTAGTTGTAACTATTTGTGCATAAAATTTGTGCGGTAAGTATAAAAAATTATCATCACCAGCCATTGAATTTGGTGGCTAAGTGGGGAACGCCTGTTTTGGAGTTGATAGTGATAAATTTGCTTTGAAAAAATGCACGAACTGTTGGGCTGTGCGTCCAGAACGCCCATTGTGGCGAGTTGCCCACTGTAATGCTTGATATTCTAAATCTTCCTGGGTGATATTAATTTCGGCTTGTGCTGCTAAATGTCGGACTATTGTTAAATAAGTTTGCTGATCGGCTGCCTCAAAAGTTAAGGTAAGACCAAAGCGATCGCTAAACGATAGTTTCTCTTGCATCGTATCCCAGGCATGGATTTCTTCGTTATCCTTGGGAGTTGGTCTATCTGCAAAAAACTCTCGAATCAGATGGCGGCGATTGGAAGTAGCATAGACAACTACGTTTTGTGGTCTAGCAGTTAAATTGCCTTCTAAAACTACTTTAAGCGCTTTAAACGCATCATCATCTTCTTCAAAGGACAAGTCATCGACAAAGATAATAAATTTTTGTGGCAAACCTCGCAGATGTTCCACAATTTTTGGTAAATCTTTCAAGTCAGACTTGGCCACTTCCAGCAACCGCAGCTGGCGATCGCCATACTCGTTTAACAAAGCTTTTACCAAAGAAGATTTTCCTGACCCCCGACTACCATAAAGTAATGTGTGCAGTGCGAACTCTCCTGATAATAAAAACTCTGTATTCTTAATCAAGATATCTTGCTGAGACTCGTAACCCACCAAAGTACTCAACTTTACTGGATCAGAATGCTTGATACCTATAAACTGGCCATCTTGCCAGCGCAAGGCATGATATTGTGCGAATAAACCCGTACCAAATTGCCGATAATGATCCGCCAAATCTTCTACAGCATCCGCCCAATTTTCCAACTGTTGTAGAGACTCTATTAATTGTTTCTCCATCTCCAGTCTGTCTTGTTTTCTGTACCACACCACAGGGGAAACGGGTAAATGGGCTACAGTTTGCACCCATTCGCTCAAATAAGCGCTGCTACATTGATAAAGACTCTGGAACACCTGTAAATCATGCTCGGCGGCTGCTACTAATGCCGGAGGTAAATTCCCAAACTCTTGCTGTTGAGCCAGCCTGGTAAAAGGATTCTCGGATATGAGAATTTGAGTAATGAGGTAGTCCTCCCAAGTTTGATTTTTAGCAGCTAAGGCGTAAAAATAACTGCCATAAGCTTGGAGACAACCCCGTGCATCGGCATCAGTGTAACGTATAGCTTGCAACAGGTCAATAAATGCTATCCCTACTTCGTTTTGGAGGACGGATTGGTACAGTAAGAGTGATGCTGCTTGACGTTGGAGAAATTGAATCTGTCCTTGACTATAGGATGAACTACTGGCTCTGGGCATCGCTTGATTATCCATCAATCAACTGGGTGATGTAGCTAAACAGCTATGGTAAATTGTCTGCTGACCCTGGCAGCAAAATCAAAATCTACATAGGTTTTAACAATGAACTCAAGTATAGTTGCTGCTTTTGCCTACGGTATATTAGCGATTGTTGGTGGCATTGTTGGTTACATTCAGGCTAATAGTCAAGTTTCCCTCCTCAGTGGTGTGATCAGTGGTTTACTGCTAGTTTTGGCTGGTTATTTGCAAATCCAAGGTCAAGCATGGGCTTTGATTTTAGCAGTTTTAGTTACAGGCAGTTTAGTGTTTTTCTTTGCTCTCAGGTTGGCTAAAACACGCAAGTTTATGCCTGCGGGATTGATGACCATTCTCGGTGTACTGGCACTAACGTTTATGGTAAATCAACTAATTACTGGTAGTTAATAATTATCTTGATCCAATTTTGGTTCAGTTTTTATAGTACATTTATATTATCACAGAGTTAGTTTTGTCACATTACAAAGTATGAACAAAGTCAGTGTACGATAAATTAATGTAAATTCCACGAACCTCTAGCCCTCTCCAACGCGGGGCTACGGTGTACACAAATGAGCGATCGCGCGAATCAAACCTTTTATAACCTCTCGTCAGAGAAAAAATCCTCGCCGAACGGTAAAAGCCCCAACGCCACTTCCCTGAAGTCGGGAAACCCGCCCACGAGACTGGCTCTCCCTTGTGGGTGGCTAAATTAATTGCAAATTGCGTAAAGCCCTAGTGGGCATAGCTGCGCTTACCGCGTTAGCGTGCCGTAGGCTCTATTGCGAATTATTTTTATATTTAGTTGGTATATTTACTAACCAATAATTAATTTTTAATTTTTGATTTTTGATTTTTATTTAATCATGTAGAGACAAGACTTTTCCTATCTCTACAGATACAACAGGAGCTATATAGAGATAACTCTATGAGAACTATTTAATGAAACTTTGCATTGTGCCGGATCAAATTCATAAATTCCTCGCGGGTTCTACCATCTTCTGCAAACACACCCCGCATGGCACTGCTAACAGTCCAAGAGCCAGGTTTTTGTACACCCCGCATAACCATACACATATGAGTTGCTTCTACTACCACTGCAACACCTTGGGGTTTGAGTAATCTTTGTAGAGCGTCAGCAATTTGTGTGGTGAGGCGTTCTTGCACTTGCAAACGTCGTGCATACATTTCACAAATGCGGGCAATTTTAGATAAACCTATGACTTTACCGTTGGGAATATAAGCAACATGAGCGCGCCCAATTATTGGCAGGATATGATGCTCACAGGAACTAAAAATATCGATGTCCCGAACTAACACCATTTCATTGGCATCTTCTGTGAAAACTGCTCCATTTAGCAGTTCGTCCAAAGACTCATGATATCCCTTTGTGAGAAACTGCAAGGCTTTAACCACTCTTTTGGGAGTGTCTAAAAGTCCTTCACGGTCTGGATCTTCTCCTAATCCAATCAACAAAGTACGCACAGCCTGCATCATTTCTGCTTCTGTGACTTTTGGCTGTTTTTGAGTGGCTAAAGATGACAGTACCTGATCAGCAGAAGTTAGATCGGGACGAATCGATAGAGTCATTTTGTAAGTTTTGTAAGAATGTTGTATGAGTTAATCAGTTGTCAGATTCTTGTGGCTATTGCCTCTGACTACCCCTGACTAATAAATGAGTGTAACATAACTTTACACTTCATTATCATACCAAACATTTATGCAAACGTGAGTGAATTTCACTGGTTTCTAAGTTTCGTCCAATGAAAACTAGCTGATTTTTTGGTGGAGAATACCAATCATCAGCGTGTAAATTGTAACGAGGCCCACTCAGTTGAAAAATATGGCGTAACTCGCTGTCACTAAACCAGAGAATCCCTTTTGCTCGAAATACACCTGCTGGCATTTCTTCAGCTAGAAAGGCTTCAAACTTGTGAACATCAAACGGGCGATCGCTTTGGAAAGAAATGGAAATAAATCCATCATTGTCTAAATGATCAGAGTGATGGTGATGATGCTCATGTTCATGATGGTGATGTTCATGGTGATGATGCTCTTTGTGGGCATCTTCTTCTGCAATGGAAATATACTTATCTTTGGGAGTCAAATCTGTGCCTAACAGCAATGGTAATGGCACTTGTCCATATTGAGTGTGCAAAATCTTCGCACCCACTTTGACTTCATAGATAAATGACTCTACTTCTTTTATTTTTTCTGGAGTAACTAAGTCAACTTTATTCAGGAGGATAATATCTCCATAAGTTATCTGTTTTAATGCTGATTCACTTTGAAAATGCTCGCTATCAAATGCTTCGGTATCTACTAAGGTGAGAATAGAATCTAGGTTTGTTAAATCTCTGAGTTCTGTCCCTAAGAAAGTTAAAATAATTGGTAGGGGGTCGGCAACTCCTGTAGTTTCAATTACTAAATAATCAATGCGTTCTTCTCGTTCTAAAACTCGATAAACAGCGTCAACTAATCCGTCATTGATGGTACAACAAATACAACCATTGCTCAGTTCCATCATGTCTTTATCTACGGAAACTAGCAATTGGCTATCAATGTTGATATCACCAAATTCGTTGACTAGGACGGCAACTTTTAAGTCTTGTTTGTTTTTGAGTATTTGATTGAGAAGTGTAGTTTTACCACTGCCTAAAAATCCGGTGATGAGGGTGACTGGCATTCCCTGTTTGGGAATTTCAGGGATGATATTGGTTTCTGATTTACTTAATGTTGTCATAATTGTATCCTACTGGGAATTGATTCAGGTAAAATAGCAATATTATGAGGAATAAACCGCAAATAATGCCAAAGCAAAGAAAGTTTAAAATGGGTTTTGCGTTAGTCTCATGTACAGTATTTTGTCAGCATATGATAAATCTTGTGGAGTGGGTATCTTGACCTTGTTCACCTTATTTATCTAAAAGAAGTTGAGTGATATCTTCATAATCTATGTCGGCGATTGCTTTATGAATTTTGTACTGTTGAGGTGGCATTGTCATGAGAGAAATTACTGTCTCAATTGGGGGGCAATTTGCTTCAGTACAACTTAATTGACTTAGGGAAATAGGCGTGTCTGGATCAATTGGGAAAATTTGATAAATCCATTGTTTAATTGGTGCTATTAGTTGGGGATTTACTGGAGGTTTTTTGTTGCTAAATGAGAAGTTCATGCTGGGGATTTTAGATGAATGTTTTGGATGCGATCGCTTGTTGCACTTTCTCGATAATGTCATTAATGGTTAATGCACCTAAATCACCAGTTTGTCTGGTACGGATACTTAAGGTTTGGTTTTCTACTTCGCGGTTACCGATGACAGCAACGACGGGAATTTTTGCTAATTCGGCTGTGCGAATTTGTTTGCCTAATCGCTCACCGCTATTATCTATTTCTACCCGGATACCAGATTTTTTGAAAGTTGCAGCTACAGTTTTAGCATATTCGCGTACGTCATCGCTAACTGGTAACAGCCTAATTTGTATCGGTGCTAACCACAGAGGAAAATCACCAGCATAATTCTCAATTAAGATGCCAAAAAATCGCTCTAAAGAACCAAAAATTGCCCGATGAATCATAATTGGTCTTTGGCGATCGCCTGCTGGGGCAACATATTCCATATTGAAACGTTCGGGCAAGTTAAAATCAACTTGAATCGTGGAACATTGCCAACGACGACCAATAGCATCTTCTATTTTAATGTCGATTTTGGGGCCGTAAAAGGCACCGCCACCTTCATCAATGATATAATCCCAACCTTTGGTATCTAAGGCTTCTCGTAGTGCATTGGTGGCTAAATCCCAAACTTGATCATTACCTACTGATTTCTCTGGACGGGTAGACAAGTTAATTTCGTAATTGGTAAACCCGAAGTCCGATAATATTTGTTCTGTCAGATTTAACACACCCAAAATTTCTGGTGCGATTTGTTCAGGTAAACAAAAAATGTGAGCATCATCTTGAGTAAATCCCCTCACCCGCATCAAACCATGTAAAGCACCAGAACGTTCGTAGCGGTAGACTGTCCCTAGTTCACACACCCGAATTGGTAGTTCTCTGTATGAGTGCAGTTGATTTTTGTATGTGAGGACATGAAAAGGACAATTCATCGGCTTGAGTTGATAAGCCTGATTTTCTACATCTATCGAGTCAAACATATTTTCCCGATAGAAGTCAAAATGACCCGATGTTTTCCATAGTTCTAAATTAGCGACGTGGGGAGTGTAGAGTAATTGATAGTCGGCTGCTAAGTGCGATCGCTTCCAGTAATCTTCAATGATATGCCGAATTTGCGCCCCTTTAGGATGCCAGAAAACTAACCCACCACCAGCTTCGTCTTGAATACTGAACAAATTTAAATCTTGTCCTAGCTTTCTATGGTCACGCCGCAGCGCTTCTTCTCTGTGTTTTAAGTAAGCTTGTAAATCTGCGGGAGTTTCCCAAGCAGTGCCGTAAATGCGTTGTAACATCGGCTTGGTTTCATCACCTTGCCAATATGCACCCGCAACATTCAACAGCATAAAAGCATCAGGATAAATTTCCCCAGTAAAGTTGATATGGGGGCCAGCACACAAGTCCCACCAGTAATTTTGAGAACTGGTTAAATCGTCTTGTGAAACTGTAAATAACGAAGCTTCTGGCTGCACAACCGCATCAGGACTACCGATAAAGTAACGTGTAATGATGTCATTTGGGGAAATGCGTTCTAAAATTTCTATTTTGTAACTTTCACCTAAACGCGCAATTTCTGCTTGAATTTCCTCCCGTGACACTTCCTCACGGATAATCGGCAAATTAGCTTGAATTATCCGCCGCATCTCCCCAGCAATTTTATCCAAGTCCTCTGGTGTAAAGCTTACAGGACTATCAAAATCATAGTAAAAGCCTGTTTCTGTAACTGGGCCAGTTGCTACTCTAGTCCCTGGGAATAAGGTTTGCACAGCCATTGCCAAAATGTGGGCGCAAGTATGACGTATTCGCACCAGGTGCTGATTATCTAGCTGCTGCAATGTCTCCTGGGACTGGATGATAGAACTAACCATAGCAACAAAGTAATGAGAATCATTATCATGATAGCGCAAAAAATCCCACTGGCAACATTCAGCCATCAAATTTGATGCATAAAATTACTTGCGGGCTATGCCCATCTGACTAGAAACAGGACTTACGCAAAAATCACCAAAAACCTTAATTTATGGAACCGCCAAGACGCCAAGACGCCAAGACGCCAAGAATCCATAGAGTGTGCGTAAGTCCTATAGAAAATCAGAACAGTAATCAAGCGATCGCCACTTGATTTCATAACAATTCCTTAAATTCTTCACGATTGATTTGACAATCTCTTAGTATTTGTGCAAGCAAACCACGACCAATTGTTTCACCTGAATGTATAGGAACTACTGTCCTACGCCCATCGCTATGTACCATAATATGGTGACTGCCACGTACTCTAGCCACTTCAAAACCGATTTTGCTAAGGGCTGCAATCACCTCGCGTCCTGTAACACTGGGAAATTGACTCATATTTCGACTGCGACCCGTTGAATACCAACAAAGTCTAGTGACTCTAACTGGTCTTCCTCAAACTCCAAACAAAGTTCAATTGCTTCTCGAATACGTTTCATTAACTCATCTAAAGTTTGGGCTTGCGTATGACAACCAGGCAGGTTTGGGACAGAAGCAACAAAGTAACCATCTGCATCTCGTTCAATAATTACATTAAATTCTCGTTTCATGATGAGCTTATCTGAGTTTTTACTTTATGTTTTCATGATACAAAGAGCGATCGCCTGATAATTCCCCATATTCCTCATAGCATAACGGTATCTGAAAATTGGTAAAATTCAAGTTACGCATGAGGAGAACACAATAGACATGGTAGCAACTACAACTAACTTAAATATTCCTGCACTAGAAGCAGAATATAGTCAAAAAACACCAAGAGAAATCTTGAAATTTGCCTTGGAAACGTTTAATAACATCTCGATTTCTTTTAGTGGTGCGGAGGATGTTGTTTTAATTGATATTGCCTCAAAAATCACTAAAAATTTCCGTGTTTTTACTTTAGATACTGGACGCTTACACTCAGAAACGTATCAGTTTTTGGATCAAGTTAGAGAACACTATGGCATTAAACTAGAAGTCATGTTTCCCGATGCAGCCGAAGTGCAAGCCTTGGTAGAAGAAAAGGGTTTGTTCAGTTTCTATCAAGATGGTCACAAAGAATGCTGTGGTGTTCGCAAGGTAAGACCATTACGCCGTAAACTGAATACCCTGGATGCATGGATTACAGGCCAGCGCAAAGACCAAAGCCCCAGTACCCGTAATCATATTCCGGTGATTGAAGTTGATGGTGCTTTTTCTACAGAAGACCATCAATTAATTAAATTCAACCCCCTAGCCAACTGGTCTTCTGCACAAGTATGGGAATACATCCGCGCCTTAGATGTACCTTACAACAAATTGCATGAACGCGGTTTTGTGAGTATTGGTTGTGAACCTTGTACCAGACCTGTGTTACCTAACCAGCATGAACGCGAAGGTCGTTGGTGGTGGGAAGAATCCACAATGAAAGAATGCGGTTTACACGCTGCTAACTTAGAGAAATAGTCCATGCAAAAGTGCGATCAGCTACGCTAGGCGCACGAAGCGCCATCGCCTCCGGTGGGCGTTTTACGCCACCTCCATACTATTGGTTGGTGGCGATCGCCTTAAGCTTGCTTTCATCTAGAAACCTCCGGGACGTTGGAAACTTAGGGTTTCTAACCCTGAGAGGAAAACGGACACGGCAAATTTATTTGCCGTCAAATGTTTTCGTGGATGAAGTACAATGCATAGATGACTCAATCCATATCTGTAAAATGCAAGCTTATAGTTCCCTCTAACTTAGGCGGCGAAGTTGACCGCACGTTGAAGGGGTTTGCTGATGCTTGTAATCAGATTTTGGAAGTAGCTAAACGTGAAAATTGCTGGAATACTACCAAGCTTCACCATAAGGTTTATAAGCCTGTGCGTGAGGCTACAGGGTTGAAGGCTAATCATGTTTGCCAAGCTATTAGACGAGTTATTGGCAATGCCAAAGCGGTTAAACAAATCCATAAATTTAGACCCACCTCTATTAGCTTGGATGTTCGCACCTTTGTTTATAAGGAAGAAACCCAGTCTGTAGGGGTGACTTTGATGTGTGGACGAGTTGAATTTAAATTGTCGATTGGTGGTTATCAGATTGCACTGCTTAGGGGTCAAACTCCGACCAGTGCAACTTTGAATAAAACCAGACGAGGTGACTACTTTATCAACTTTGTAGTAGATATCCCAACGCAACCCACAGGTAAAACTCCCAAAGTAATTGGGGTTGATTTGGGTAGGCGAGATATCGCTACTACTTCCACAGGTAAATGTTGGAGTGGTAAACAGATTCAATCGGTTCGTGATCGATATAGTCAGGTTAGGGCGAACGTTCAAAGCAAACGCACTAGGAACTCTAGAAGACTCCTTAGAAGGCTCTCCGGTAGAGAACGCCGCTTTCAAAAATGGTTGAATCACAACATTTCTCAACAACTTGTTCAAGATACAAAACAGATAAACGCAGCGTTGGCTTTTGAGGATTTGACAAATATCAGGGAATCGCTCAACCAAAAGCCAAGAAGCAAAACTGAACGTCGCAGAACTAATAATTGGGCGTTTTATCAGCTGCGTTTGTTTGTTGAGTACAAAGCCAATATCGCTGGTGTTCAAGTGGTATTCGTTCCACCCGCCTACACCAGTCAGACTTGTTCCCGATGTGGACATATTCACCCTGTTCAGGGTAAATCTTATCGCAACGGCAAGTTTTTCAAGTGTGGGCATTGTGGTTTTGAACATGATTCGGATATCAACGCGGCTTTTAATATTGCTGCTTTGGGGGCTTGTGTAAGCAGTCCCCAAAGTCCGGGGATGAGTTGTCAATTGCTGGGGCAAATGTCTCTGTTTGAGATGATTCAAATCTGTGGCTAAAGCCCCGCGTCTTTAGACCAGGGTATGCTTACAAAACTGTCTCGCAGATGAAAATCAGCTTGTACGCCGCAATGAGTTAATGCCCAATAAGTTACTATATCATTGCTATGTTTAATAACAGTAGTGATAGCAATTTCCAGGGTTTGTTTGGCTGCAATAATTTCACTCAAATCAATATTCACAACCAGTGATAAATCATCGGATTGATGAACATCAAAAGGAAGCACACTAAAAGCTGTTTCCTCTGTCATTCCTTGGCGGTATCCATGAAAATGATAGACATTCCAGTGTCCGGCGGGTGAAAGATTAAATTCCCAATACTGTGCTGAATCTTTGACACCTAAGAAAAATTCAAAACAAGTCTCTTCCCACAATTCATGTTTGCGTGTTGGTGTATTTGATGGTGGTGGAATCACAACTGCTTTTAAGTCAGCCATTAGATGATAGTTAATAGTTAGTTGGTTATGATGTCGAGTAATACTACCAGTGATTTGCAAGTTAGGTAGAGTCTCGTTTGAGGGAAATGGTTGCAGGGTAAATGTCTGGTTATTCATGCCAAATTTGTGAAGTAATTTAGAAGATAAGTTTGTAGTCATAAGAAATGGAGAGGACTAAAGTCCTCACTCTTCGAGTTCGTTAGTCGCTCATGGGGGAAACCCCCAAGACCGCGCTAACTCACTACAAAACTTTCATTTTTTCAAGTTATTATTTATTAATTATTCTCAAGTCTTGAATAATTTGACGAATTTTAGTTTCTTGAGATTCGATGCTTTCGGTAAGTTTAAATTGTACTAAGGCTCTAGCTAAGTTGTGTTCTGGATGCTTAACTTTAAAATAGATATTTCCAGCCAAATAATCAGTGAAAAATCTCAGTCCTAATTCAAAAGTAATTAGGCGAATGGCATCGTAAATGTAAAGATAGTCATTTTCTGTAAGAAAGGCTTGGGCTACAGAAAGATAACCTTGTAAAATTCCCTGGCACAAGTCAGTATCAAAATAAACTCCTGTCCAGTGTTCAGTTTCTTCTCCCGCTGGATTACAGCCCGATCGCAAGCAGTCGCCAATGTCATAATGTACTAGTCCTGGCTTTACGGTGTCGAGATCAATCACGCTAACTGCTTTGTGGGTAGCAGTATCAAACATGACATTATTAATTTTGGGGTCGCCGTGCATCAGGCGCAGCGGTAATTTACCTGTGGCTTTCGCATCTTCGAGAATCGATACAAAGTTAAGACGATCGCTCACAAATTTCCAGCCATAATTAATTTCTGGGGATGGTTGTGGCTGAGTTTTTGCTAAAACTTCGTTGTACTGCTGAAGATAAAGCGGTGTAATATGGAACCCCTCTAAAGTATCAGCCAGTTTTTCTGGGGGTAAATCACTGATAAGGTTGTGAAACATCCCCAACGCATAGCCGATTTCTGCGGCCAGTGAACTATCTTGTAGGGTATCAAATGATTGGGAATTTTCAATGAAACTAATTGCGCGCCAGTAATAGCCACAGCTATCTTGCCAGATATCTTGAGTATTTTTAGTTAATAACACGCGGGGAACTTCCCAACGCCGATTTGCGGGGGTGCGTTGCAGGCGATCGCGCACATGTTCTGTTAAAGTACGCATATTCCGCATCACTAGTTCTGGCTGGCGAAACACCTGGGTATTGATGCGTTGCAGAACAAAATGCTTTTCTGTGGCAGAATCTAGAGTTACTAAAAAAGTATCGTTAATATTGCCACTGCCAAATGCTTGAACACCTGTAACTCTATCGGAAAATGTGAATTGTTCGGCGATTGTCACTAGGCTTTCTACACCAAGTGTCTGCATATCTTCTGTAATTTTCATAGATGACCTACACTACTCCTCACTGAAATTGCACAAATGCAATAGGGGATATCGTAGCCTATGTCTAATTAATTCGTAATCCCAGCAAAAAACCCCGGCGAAACTAACCGAGGTTTATAGGAGGAGTCCAAATGACGATGAGATACAGTGATACCGAAATCTACAAATATTAGCTAACGCTTAAGGCTACCAAAACTAAAGTTGTGACGAGTAATGTAGCGAATGCACCCTGCACAGCATATAAACGTTGCTCTTCTTGGTCAGGGTAGCTAGCGTAATACATTTTGGGTTCGTTAGCGTAGTTATTTAAAATGCCTGCTTCGTTAATGGTGGTATACATAGTTTTTTCTGTGTTTGTTACTTTATGTAAACTAATTTAACAATATTGTTACAAAAGATCAATAGGGCTTGACAAAAAAGAATGGATGACTGTGATTAGAACTACTTATGTGGGGATCTTTGTGAGACTCCACCCAAGGCGATCGCCTCAATATTTATCAGTCGTATAATCAGTATTAGTTGCTATAGCTACCTCAAACATCAACCAGGAACACATAGCATAGGGCGGCAATGCAAAAACTACTTTTTAATGACAGAGATAACTTTAAAGCGCAGGCCCTATTCATTGGTAAGAAGATTAACCTACAGACGTTAGAGAATTACGGCTGTTTGGCGACCATGCCAATAATGATTACAGTGGGTGAACACGGCTGTGCAGTGTTGCTGAGTTATGGCGCAGTTGTTTTCTTTAACCTTGAGCCTAAGGAAAAGGAAGCCTTTTTGACCAAACTATCCTCTCAAGTTAGCGAAGCCTTTGCCAAACCGGAGACAGAAGAGGTAGAAATGCACCTCAACTTGATTGAGAGTGAGCGAGTCAGGGAAGGAAAAATTTTGCTGCATGAATTCAGTATTGAACGCTTGCAGATAGTGGCTGATATTCTGGCTAAAAGTGTTGTGCTATCTCATTACGAAACGAGCCTAGCCACTGTATTTGATCAAATCGAACCCTTTGCAGCTAGTCTTCAGCGCGAACACAGAAGTAGACGCGAGAGTCGGGAATTACTACGTCAACTCGGCACTACCTTGTTAGTTCAACATAAAATTGTCGGTCGAGTCGAGATCATCGATAAGCCAGAGGTACTGTGGGAATCGCCCCAACTAGAAAACTTATATCTGCGTTTAGAGGATGAATACGAAATTCGTGAGCGTCACAACGCCTTAGAACGCAAACTAGAGCTAATTTCCCAAACTGCACAAACGGTGCTGGAGTTCATGCAGCATAGCAGTAGTCAGCGAGTCGAGTGGTATGTGGTGATTCTGATTATAGGTGAGATTTTACTGTCACTGTATGACATTATTTTTAAAGGCTAGCACCGCTGCCTTGGAAGTTAAAGACCTTATTTTATAGGCTTTTCATTGATTTCAAATGATCTATTTATTTACACCAAGTTAAAGATAGGGGAAACTATACTGAGTATAACTAAAAACAATAAAATAACCAATGCATACAACCAGAGCGATCGCCCCATTAACGGCCATTATTTTCTCTAGTCTCATATCCTGTGCATCCATCACAGCGCCGGAATTATCCCAGTCTGCACAATCAACTCCATCCCCATCTATTGTTGCTGACAACGACCAGCCCAGTTCAGAAAGCATCCTCAACGAAGTCATTAGCCGCCAGAAAAGTTTACAGGTGTGCGATTTTGAGTTTAACCCAGAGGCAGCACGCCAATTCTCTGAAGTCTACACTAATAATCAAGGTCAGCATCTAGTACAACTTCTCTGTTTCATGGCCGCTTATCAAGGTAGATTCGCCTTCTTGGAAGTAGATACTTCTGGGTCTGACCTCAAAATTCAACCTTTAGAACTCGAAGTTGCAGGATTACCCGAATTTGATTCCCAAACAAATATCCTATCTAATAGTTATAAATTTGTAGGCGCAGGTACTTGCATACAAGCAACTCAACACTATTGGCGTGGTGATGGGTTAAGGCTGATTAGTTCCCAGATGATAGATGGACAACCTAATGGCTGTCAAGAATTAGGAGTGCGATCGCCTTCAGCCAATCAACTAATTACTACGAAGAATATCGGCCCTGCTAAACTAGGCATGACTCTAGGACAACTCAAGCAAGTTTTAGGTGAGGAAGCAAAATTTGAACCCACCAAGCTGGGGGTTGATGCAGGTGAAGGGATAAAAGTTATTCAAGAAGGAACTTTGCAGTACTTGTTGGGTTTCACCCCAGAAGAAAAAACTATAACCGATAATTCTCTAATTAACAGCATTATAGTTGCTAACCCCGACTATAGAACCAGTACCGGGATAGGGCCAGGAACTCCCCTGAAAACAGCAGTTGCAGTCTACGGCCCTGCGACCCTATTTTACAACTGGAATAATGAAGGACGAGAATACATTGAATTTGAAAAAGGACTTGGTTCAGGGATGTCCTTCAGGTCTAATCAGTGGACTCGTACAGATTTTTCTGGTATTTATTCTGACACTAAAGCTGAGTTCAACAGAACTCAAAAATACCACGAACATGCAGGCATTGGTTCCATCACTATCAGGCAGTAATACAATTTGGGATTTCCAATGGGGAATCCCTTTGTTTGTATGCTTTTCTCGCATTTGGATTAAGGTTTGATGAACCCAAGATTTACACAAGATTCACGAAATTAAGTTATTCGCTAGGCGTAAAAGGTGACGATAACGACGTAAACGCCTAAAACGCTGATATTGCTTACCTAAAACACATTTCAGTCGCATTAACAATCTTTTTTTGTGTAGATTCTGTATAATGAATTTCCGTAATAACGCTGAATCTTATTTTTTAAATAGAGCTTTTTTACGCCAAATAAAAGATAATAAAACTAAGTATGAGCAAAATACAGAACTCATATTTTAAGGAGCTTAAATGAATCGACGTATTACCAGTACTGTAAATTCGGTAGTCAGTAAATTAACGCGCAGAAATGCACTACTATGGCTTGGGGGTACCGGGGTAACTACTGCTTTGGTCGCAGGAGTACAGCCGGAAGCAAGTGCTAAACAACCCAAAGATGTGCAATTGATTAACCCACCAACGTTATACAATGCAACTCAAAATGGCTATAGTCATATAGCTATTGCCCCGCAAAAGGGTACAACTGTCTATATTTCTGGTCAATTTGGTTCGGATTTGCAGGGTAATCTTGTCTCCCCTAATTATGAAGAACAGGTAATCCAGTCCTTTCAAAATCTCCGCTTTGCCTTAGAAGCTGTGGGAGCGCTACCATCCGATGTGGCCAAAACTACGGTGATGATAGTGGATCAGACAGAAGAGAAATTGATCCCTTTCGGTATGGAAGTTGGGAAACTTTGGGGCAATAAACCACCTGCTAATACTCTCATTCCCGTACCTAGACTGGCACTTGATGGGATGTTGTTTGAAATTGATGCTTATGTGGTGATTCCAGACAACCGTAAACGATCACCTTGGTCTTAATGAAGATTGTTTTGTGATCAAAAGATCCCCGATTTTTCAAAAAAGTCGGGGATCTGAATCGCTGAAACTGTAAGCAAAGTTAATTAGGCAAATGCAGCAGTTTGCACATCATTATTTGCCAAAATTTCTTGCAATTCGTCAGAATCAACTGTTTCCTTCTCAACCAGCATTTTCGCAATTTGATCGAGAATGTGACGATTGTTAACTAATACTTCCTTGGCGCGTGTATAAGCTACATCCACCAACTTACGGACTTCTTCATCAATGGCCGCAGCAGTTTCTTCGGAGAAATCACGCTCTGACATGATATCTCGACCCAAGAACATATTACCTTGCTGACGACCAAGGGCAACGGGCCCCAAGCGATCGCTCATGCCAAAACGAGTAATCATCTGACGGGCGACACGGGCTACTTGTTGTAAGTCGTTGGAAGCACCTGTAGTCACTTCTTCTTCACCAAAGATTAATTCTTCAGCTAAACGACCACCTAAAGCCACAGCCATTTGATTTTCTAAATAAGAACGGCTGTACAAACCAGTATCCATGCGGTCTTCACTGGGGGTAAACCAAGTCAAACCACCGGCACGTCCGCGAGGAATAATACTGATTTTTTGTACTGGGTCATAATCGGGCATCAAAGCACCAACTAAGGCGTGACCAGCTTCGTGATATGCTACTAGGGTTTTGCGCTTTTCGCTCATTACCCGGTCTTTCTTCTCTGGGCCAGCTAACACGCGATCGATGGCATCATTGATTTCATCCATCGAAATTTCTGTTAAGTTGCGTCGTGCTGCCAAAATTGCAGCTTCATTCAGCAAGTTAGATAAATCTGCACCGGTAAACCCAGGAGTCCGACGGGCAATTTTATCCAAGTCCACATCTTTGGCTAAGGTCTTACCACGGGCGTGTACTTTGAGAATTTCGCTACGTCCAGCATAATCGGGACGATCTACTACTACTTGACGGTCAAAACGACCAGGACGCAACAGTGCGGCATCTAAGACATCAGGACGGTTGGTAGCGGCAATAATAATAATACCTGTGTTACCTTCAAAACCATCCATTTCGGTAAGTAACTGGTTAAGAGTTTGTTCTCTTTCATCGTTACCACCGCCTAAACCTGCACCCCGTTGACGACCTACTGCGTCAATTTCATCGATGAAGACGATACAAGGAGCATTGGTTTTAGCTTGTTCAAACAAATCACGGACGCGGGATGCACCCACACCAACGAACATTTCTACAAACTCAGAACCAGAGATTGAGAAGAAGGGTACACCTGCTTCCCCAGCTACAGCCCGGGCTAGGAGGGTTTTACCTGTACCTGGAGGGCCTACTAACAATACACCTTTAGGAATTTTCGCGCCAACTGCGGTAAAGCGATCGGCATTTTTCAGGAAGTCTACTACTTCGTTTAATTCGAGTTTGGCTTGGTCAATACCAGCGACATCACCAAAGGTCACCTGAGTTTGCGGTTCCATTTGGACTCTGGCTTTGGATTTGCCAAAGTTCATCGCTTGACTACCAGGGCCACTTTGGGCGCGCCGGAGTAAGAAGAATAAGCCAACTAGAAGTAATACAGGGAAGAATAGACTGCTCAGGGCCCTAAACCAAAATCCTTCGTCGGTTTGGGGCAAGACAGAAATATCAACGCCTCTGGCGGTTAAAGTATTAATTAAATCAGGGTCGTTGACTAAAGTCACTACCTTTTTATCACCATCTCCAGAGGTGACAAGTGCTGTAGAACGGTCTGCACTCAGGCTAACTCGGTCTACTCTGCCTTGTTCAACTTCTTGAATAAATTGGCTATATCGCCATGTTTCTCTTGTTTGAGGTTGTTTGTCAAAGAACGCTGTTCCTAACGCAATGACAACTATAAAAAGCAGTGCATACAGCCCCGCATTTCTCCATCTTTTATTCACTGAGGTCTATCCTCCTGTATTTTTGTGCGTTCTTGTAGCTTCTCTGAATATGAGAGGGCATTATTAAGAATTATGTTAACTTATCTTAAGGTATAACATAATGGTGCGGCTGTCATGCTAAAAAAAGCTCCTTTATTTGCTGAAAATGAGGATGGTAGGGATTATATTGTAACGACCCTGAGAGCTGATGAACGGTATGAATGGGGATAAATTCCACCACACTATTAGTGTAGGCGATCGCTTCAAATCTCCTGACCAATTCAGCATTCCAAGGTTCCTCGCGCACGTCTGATAGCCATTGCATCAGTTGTTTTCGGATAACTCCCGGCAAAATTCCCTCTGTTAGTGGGGGTGTCCACCAACTATTATCTTGCCATCCCCAAAGATTGCCGGTGGTGGTTTCCAACCAATTACCATCGGAATTTACTAAAATTGCTTCTTGAGTGTGGGCATGATTCTTGGCCAGCCAAGCACTCAGATAATTGCCAGTTTTATGAGAAGGAAGACTGCGACTAAATTCCGCTATAGCCAAACTTGTGGTAATGCCGTGTTGTTGTTTTTCGGGCAAATCTGGCGGTAAAAACCTGCCAGTTATCCATTCCCGCCCATCAGGAAACAGAGTAATTCTCAGCACAGGAAAGTTGGCTGAGAGGATTTCTGCACCTTGACGTACCAGATGCCAGTTTGGTTGTGTCCAGTCAAAAGATTGTAAAGAGAACAGCAGGCGATCGCAGTGAGCCACCCAGTTAGTTAAACTACTATCTAAAGATTTTTCATAAACCCGCAGTGTCGTGAAAATCGTCGCCCCGTAGAGTAACCCTGGATCGGTAATATCTAATTCTATGGTTGGGGATGTGATGATTTTGCCGTTGTACCAGTAAATAGGATTTACCTCGCTAGAAAGTCGGAAGATGAGGGAATGAGGATGAAAACTTCCCAGTACCTAGTCCCCTTTGGGTACTCTACGAGAGAGCTTTACTGTACTCCTCACTCCCTACGAATTAACAACTATCTTGCAGTGACGCCAAAAAATTATCGACGTACTACCACTAAAGTCCCATTAGAGGCCCAGTTAAAAAGTTGCCGCGCTTGCGGGACTGTCAAATTTACGCAACCACGACTAACTGGAGTCCCAAAACGGTTATGCCAATAAGCACCATGAATCGCATAGCCGCGATGAAAATACATGGCATAAGGCACATCAGGAATATCATAACCCCTGCCGCGCATCCGGTTAACGCGATGTTTAGAGCCAATGCGAAAACTACCAGTAGGTGTGGGAGTGGAACGCTTGCCTGTAGAAACACGGAAAGAATAAACTAATTTTTGACCTTCCCACGCACGTAAACGTTGTTCAGATAAGCTAATTTCAATGCGGCGGGGTTGAGAATTTTGCCGACGTTGAGAAATGAGGATGCTGTTGTTATTAACTGAAGCGGCGTTGGCTATAGCAGAGTTGGGGTCAGCAGTGGTTGATGGCGACCAGGAAATAAAAGTTGCGATCGTCAACACTACGCCTGTACAGAAAGTTCCTGAGCAACGTATCCAACTTTGCATGTTGCGTTACCTTATATATTTGATTTGCTGTTGTCGGCAGATGGCAAGCAGTCTGAAGATGAGCTACTTCCACCGTTATTAATCGTGCTGTGCAAAAATCACATCGGTTCAGTTATTCACATAAGATGAATGTCTTATGCCTATTCCCCGTAACTGAACTGTATTGAGCTATCTATTCAATGCCTAAAAGGCTATTTTTATCCGAACTGTATTGAGGAGTCAAAGTAATTTGTAATTGTTAATTCATGATTAACAACCCACGCATAAATCAGATGACTGGCCATCAGGGGATGGAATCCCTAGAGTTATGCGCTGATGCAGTTTCAATTACAAATTACTCAGTCAGGATTTACGCTAGATGTCTTGAGGGTATACATGATGAATTCCCTCTTCATATTTTTTATTTCTAGTTCTGTGATGGTGAATCCGGAGATTTACCACGAAAATCTGCCAATTGTCTTGATTTCTGGTTATTTGCTGACAGAAGAGGCAGGGGAGTAGGGAGTAGGGAGTGGGGAGTAGGGCAGGGCTGCGCCCATGTGATGGAGAGCGAAAAACCTTGGTTCATTCCCAAAGTACAAAATGCCGTGAAAAAGTTAGCTGAAAATTAATAGTCTCAAACCCATGCTATGCCATATCAAATTGCTGCGCCAGTTAGCTTTTTAGGCTAACTGGTACAAGTTGTCCTTCTGTATGTCACTTATAGCCTGTAGACTTATAGCCTACATTATTGCTAATTTTTTGTGCCATGTGTGATGGGGACAGACTAGATATAAAGCAACGCTTTGGGTTAGCAATTAAACAGCGACGGCAAGAGTTGGGGATTTCCCAAGAGGAGCTTGCTTACCGTGCTTCACTCCACCGCACCTACGTTTCTGACATAGAGAGAGGAACACGTAACGTCTCAATAGAGAATATTGCAAAGCTAGCTAAAGCCCTGAATATTTCTATCTCTGCCCTCTTCGCTAATTACAACATAGAGATAGAACAATAATTTCCACATGACAGACCAACCTAAATACGGCAGCAAAGGGCAAGAGTGGCATCCTAATTTTATTAAGTACATAGAATTTATTGCTAATCATAAAATTTATGAGGGGATGCCAGATACCTTTGTAGATGGTGGCAAGATTCAATGGGAAGCTCCTTCAAATAGAATATCTGGAAGATATAAAGATACTCATCATAAACGACGAGAATGGTGGCGAAAAAAAGCTATTTCAATTGGAATTGACATCAATTCATCGCAATGGATTAGCAGAACTGCAAGGTTAATACACCCGACAAAACAAAAGCCTTGTAAGCGATGTGGTCGAGTCATGGAGTTACGATACGCTTATCCATCTAACTCTTTAATAAAACGAATCCAAAAGCTAAGTTATGTTGATGATACATTCCCTCTAATTTTATTTGAAGATATTATAAGTTTAATCACAAGATTAGTAGAAAAATTTGGAGAAATTGTATTTTCTGATCTTCCTACCATTTTGAAAACCACCGCAATATCACCACCAGCACTTGAACCTAAATTAGAAAATTGGCTGCAATGGCTTGAAAAAGTTTATATTCCAAGTGAACCTAGCGTACTTAGTCCTGGAGCTATGTCAAATGCACCAGATCGTTTTGATGGCTTTCATTCCTTTAATCAATGTTGTCGCAGCGTAGCAGATAAAGGACGCCATAAGTCAAATCTTCAGTCTTATACGACAGATCGCCGTGTATTTGAATATTGGGCAGAGGGTAATTGGATTGCTGCGGATAGGCTAATGGGTCAGGTTAGAGCCATTTTTTCTAATGAATCCTGCTTAAATGGGCATCCTGGGCCTTGTTCAGCAGATCATATTGGGCCAATATCATTAGGTTTTACTCACAGACCTGAATTTCAACTTTTATGTAAATCTTGTAATAGTGCAAAGAATAACCGCATGACTTTACGTGATGTTGTTCATTTACGAATGGTAGAAGCTGCGGGAGAGAAAATTATATCATGGCACAGTCAAGATTTATGGAATGCCAAGAAACTTGATGTTGTAGATGATGAGACGGCTCTTAGATTAAGTAAATTGCTTAGGGATAATCGACATACCCTAATGAGTATTTTACAAAATATTAAAGATGCTGGATACTTTACATTTTTAGCGAGTTTTCTTGAACTTCAATATGCCGAGTATGACGTTGACTTCGTTAATTTACGAGTAGAAAATCATGTTACTGTTTTTGACAAAATAAATCAAAATTATCGTACAACAAAATATACAGAAGAACAAAAAGCACGTCGCGCTAGAATTGCTTTTCAGTCATTACGGGATTACTTTACTAAAGATAATCGTAACGCTTTTGTTATATCTACACAAGAGATAAAGAATAAAGTTGAAACAGTTTTATCAGCATTACAAAATTCTTCCAACACAATTCAACAGCTTGACCAACAGATTGCTGCTATCTTAGCTAAGGAGAGTGAAACAACTATTGATGAAGAATTTCGCTATATCGTCAGTAATCTTCCCTCATGTGAGTCGCCAGAGTTTATAGCAGTCAAACAGGAGTTGAGGAATGCAATGGCACTTGTAGCACAGGAATTAAACAATTTGTGGGACTCAGAACGATATGTCCGTTCAGAACCTGGCGAGGCTTTAGTAGAAGCTGTAGTAAAAGTTCAAACTGAGAAGAAAATAGCTAACCACTATACACCACGTCTTAGTCAACTTGACCTGATGATGGTAAGGGCAGTTCCACCGGGTGGCAACTGGAAAAATATTCCAGAGTCAATACCTTCAAAACGCTTGGAACAAATCAGAATTAGTTTCGCAGCAGGTATGGGAAGTAGGTCTACTTATTACGGTAGACTAAAACCGGATGTACCATCTTACACAATTAGCACTTACTTCAACCGACCTGGGAACGGTTGTCACATTCATTATGATTATGAGGGTGGACAACATCGCGTAATATCCCAAAGAGAGGCTGCTCGTCTCCAAAGTTTTCCAGACAACTTTGTTTTCTACGGTAGTCGTACTGCCGTCAATGAACAAATCGGCAATGCAGTTCCTCCGATGTTAGCCTACCAGATTGCGCTACATTTGGGTCAACCTGGTCTATTTGTCGATCTCTTCGCTGGGGCTGGAGGTTTAGCACTGGGATTCACTTATGCTGGTTGGCAATCTGTGATTGCAAATGACGTGATGGCATCTGCTCTAGAAACCTATACCAACAATATCGACGGCTCTGTTGTTCTCGGAGACATCCGCAACGAAAAGGTTTTTTCTCAGATTGTATCAGCGGCTCAAGCGGCGAGAAAAGCTAACCCTAATCTTAAGTTGTTTGTGCTGGGAGGCCCCCCCTGCCAAGGTTTTTCTACAGCTGGGAAAGCTCGAACAATGAGTGATGAGCGTAATTCCCTCTTTCAGAATTATCGTCAAATTGTCGAGGCTATTAGACCTGATGGGTTTGTATTTGAGAATGTTATGGGGTTGTTGAACATAGAAAAAGGTCGTGTTTTCAACCTTGTACACACAGCGTTAAGTTCCATAGCTGACAAACTCTCAATTTGGAAACTGAATGCCGAGAATTATGGAGTACCACAGCGACGCAAGCGGCTTATTTTAGTTGGGAGGATGGGAGAGTCACGAGATATACCCCCTCCTCCACATATTTGTACTTCTACTGGAGAAACTTTGTTAGTTCTTCCAGCACCAATTACAGTATCAGAGGCACTCAGTGACTTGCCTCCACTACAACCAGGGCAAGACGGTGAAAACCTAGACTATGCTACTCCTCCCTTAACGGATTACCAGCGCTTGATGCGAGGTATCATCTCACCTAGTGAATATCTTGAGAAACTTCGGCAGAAGTAGCTAACTACTCTTCATGTTGCAAGTGGCGATAAAGCATTTAATTCTGCATCTGTTAGCTTATCAAATGCTGACAAGAGTAGTTTGAATTCGTCTGGGGTGAGATTGTATGCTTTAGCAACTTGAATCTCAATTTCAATTTGTGATGCTTCACAGCCAGCTAAACACCGATCAACCAAATGGGCAAGCCGAGTAACAAGCTGGCAATTGTTTAATGAGGGAATTCGGACTTTTCGGACAGAACCCAAAGAAACATGAGATGTGGCAAGGTAAGCTCTAAGCTGGAACTCAAAGACTAGGGAGTTCATTATTGCCAAAAGTGCTTTTAGTCGCTCCAAGTTGCAATCTCGAAAATAAGCAACTTGTAATGAGTTTCCAGTTACCCAACTGGAAGGTATTAAGGTTGCGTGAAGGCGACGCTTTTGGGAAGGGCGAGATACATCACGCCATGCTATACGGTAATAGGCTGTAGATGGAGGAATCCTTGGTCCATCACGTTTAACAAACTGATGGGGTTCCTCTACAACTTTAAACCTTTGAATCATCCTTCCTTTAAGGAAGAGATAGTCACCTTCTTGTCCCAGAAACTGTTTGTGTCCAGTTTCGTCTAACTCACGACCAGCCCAAAGCGCTTCACTCTCAGAGCCTTCAAGCTCACCAAAGGTTGGAAAACCACGCAATTTGTTAAAAAGTTGGATCTGGCTTTCTCCAAAATGGATAGGCAGCGTCAAGTCATTGGCTTCCATTTCTTCCCAGCTTTGAGAAAGTACGGTGTGTGTTTGAACTTGACGTTCTCGATTATAAACAGACAGCCGTGACGAAAAATGCTCGCTTTGTCCCGGTGAGACAACCAGTGTGATGCTAGCTTGATCTACTTTTTCAAATAATCTTGCTTCAGCGGGATAATAAGCCAACTCGTGAACAATATGTTCCCGTAAAACCCAGCGCCGCAGTTTCTCGGTCATTTGGTCAGCTAGTAATGAAACTGGTGAAACTAACCCACATACACCCTGTGGTGCTGTTAAACGTAATGCCACCTCAGTCCCGCAACGCGCTAGATTAGTTCCCCAACCAGAATGTTTTCGTTTAGGCTGCGACAATGGGTAAAGTTTCGCCATTTGCTGATCCTTCCTCTTGAGCCATGCTTTATATACTTCTGCTTCTTTCTTTGTCAGCCTTTGAAGTTCTCGGCTATCTGGTTTGATTACTTCCCACGGGGGGTTGGTAATCACAATGTTAAACTGCCCTTCATGATTGAAGGTACGTTCAAATGTATCACCGACTCTAACACGAACATTAAGTGGCAAGTTCAGTTTTAGACCCACCTGAGTAACAGACGCTTCAGCATAATAAATAACTACTTCATCACAATCCCACATTTCAACATCAAGTGTATTGTTCAGCGAAACACCGGATGCAACCATCTCTTCAAGTAGCCAGCACACTAAACGTCCATCGCCACAAAAGGGATCAATGATGCGGAGTACAGGAAAATTCTTACTCTGAACAACCCGAATAATTGCACGAACTAACTGTTTACCTACAAGTTCAGGTGTGTAAAAACGTCCCATTACTCTAGTAATGAGATCCTTCTCGCCTAACTTTCCATACTCTTGTTTACTATGATTCAAAATGTCAACTATTTGGCTCATTTCTTTTTTCCCGATAGCCCCCCTTGCTTTCATCGGGGGAGATTTTTATGTTGCCAGGGAATATCTCAACAAATAGACTACAAAAAATGTTGAGTTAAGTCAACATTTTTTGTATAAAACCTTTGTAGTATATTTGTTGAATGGATAGATCCACAAATTGGTTCTCGCATTTGAGGCAAAGATACAACCTAACCCAAAGACAGGTAGCAGAAGCACTAGGGGTTACTGATCAGACAGTAAGTAATTGGGAACGGCGTCATGTTGACCCAAAGTTAACTTATGCTCAATGGGAATCTTTATGTCAACTTCTTCGTTGTAGTTTTGAGGAGTTGACTATGGCTATTAGAGATATTGAAAACGCTAGTAAGGTAAGGGAGTAGGGGGGAAAGATTCTAAGTTCCCCTGCCAATAGGGTTTTGAGCAACTAAATTTATGTATGGGGTTCTCCCCTCTGCCCCCAAATCCCTACTTATGAATGACAACTTGCGTCCCTAGGGATGCCCAATCGAATAGCCACTTAGCATGGTTAGGGGCAACATTGACGCAGCCTTGGCTGACTGGGGTACCAAATTTTTTATGCCAGTAGGCTCCATGAATACCATAATTGCCCTGGTAAAACATCGCATGGGGGACGTTGGGAACATCATAGTTTCTGCCCCGCATTCTGGTAGATTTGTGCTTAGATTGAATCTTAAACGTACCAACACGGGTTGGGGTAGATTTTTTACCGGAAGAAATAATCACCGCATATACAGGTTTTCCTCCTTCCCAAGCTATTAAGCGTTGAGTTGAGAGATTAACTTGAATCCAGCGTTGATCAGATTTTTCTAGTGTCTGGATGGTTTGTTTAATTGTTTGGTTTTGAGGAGTTGCCCAAGTTTCATTGGCAGTAGCACCAATCACACTCAAGGATAATGCTGTACCAACGAAACTTATTTTTAAGTGACGCACCCAGTCAGAAGTAATTAGGCTGTTCATAGATACACTCAAATGATGAAATTTCAGAAAATCTTCTGCTTTGTATGTATACTTTTTAGCCTAAATTTTTCCTAAGTGCGGATTTTGTATCATTTTATTTGCAAGTTATTTAACTCTTGGATGAGTTGATTGGCTTGCCACGCGATCGCCTGCCAATTTCCTTGTGTTACCAGCCCTTGGGGAAATAATTGACCACTCAAACCCACTGCGATCGCCCCGGCTTGAATAAATTGGTGGGCATTTTCTAAGGTGACACCCCCAGTAGGAATCAAGGGAATATCACCTAGTGGCCCTTGTAAACTTTTAATATAGTTAGCTCCTCCTACCGCTTGCACAGGAAACACCTTCACACAGCTAGCACCATGATGCCAAGCTGTGACAATTTCTGTGGGAGTCAACGCGCCAGGGATAATGGGTACATCTTGAGCAACTGCGGCTTGAATCATGGCAATATCCACATGGGGAGTAAAGAGGAACTGGGCCCCACAAGCGATGGCATCTTGTAACTGCTGCACATTAAACAGCGTACCCGTACCAATGAGACAACCTGGTAACTCTGCACGTAATTGAGAAATTAATTCCCCAGCACCATCGCTATTCCAGGTAATTTCAATCAGCTGCATTCCCCCAGCAGCCACAGACATAGCCATTTGTTGAGCCAACTTCATCTTTGAGGCGCGAATCACTGCGATCGCTCGGTGTTTTTGCAACTGTGATAACCAAACTTGATTAGGCATTTTACTCGGACTTAAAACCAAAAGCAGATTTATCCCACACAGATTGACACTCCCCCGCTAATTGCTAACGCAATGTAGCGGAAGATTCTTGCTTCTCAGAAACACGCTTTTTGGCACAAGTACCAACGAGTCTTACTGCTTCTCCACAAGCTTGGATTTCTGCGTGTCCCGCAGTATTTGTTGACAGTATTCTTATCCCCTCTGACCTCAAGTTCCGTGAAGCATTTTCATCTCTGTCATGGGGTATTTGACAACTCGGACAAATCCACTCACGGATGCTTAAATTCAGAAAATCATTTTTATGACCGCAACACGAACAAAGCTTTGAACTGGGAAAGAATCTGTCAACTTGAACAAATTTTCCTCCACCTCTTTCCAGTTTGTAGCTGATGAAATTAAGCAGCATACCAAAACCAGCATCATGTATTGACTTGGCTAACCTGGTACGAGCTAATCCCTTAACGCAAAGGTTTTCAGCTACTATGACTTGGTTGTCATCACATAACTTTCGTGAGAGTTTATGGAGAAAATCTTGTCTTGTATTAGATATTTTTTCGTGAACCCTAGCAACTACTTTAACTGCTTTACGCCTATTGTTAGATCCTTTAACTTTGCGAGATAAATTTTTTTGTCTAATTCGCAGTCGTTTGGCATATTTTCTCGTGGGTTTGATTGGGTCAACCTTATAACAGGTTTCACCATCAAACACAGTTATCAAACTGGTCAACCCAAGGTCAATTCCTGATATCTTACCTTGTTTATTGGTTGTTAAATCTTTTGTCTCAAATAAGATTGCAGCAAAATATTTATCTGTGCTTGTCTTAGAAAGAGTTACAGATTTAATCTTGCTATTAATATTTTTTGAAAGACTAGCTTTAACAATGCCAAGCTTAGGTAGTTTTAATCCACCATCTTTAATTGAACAACTTTCAGGGAATCGGATTGACTGTTTAGAGTGCTTATTTTTGAATTTTGGGAATCCAGTACGTTTAGAGAAAAAGTTTGTAAACGCAGATTCCAAATTCTTGAGTGACTGTTGTAGAACAGCAGCAGTTGGTTCTTGTAGCCATTCATAATTAGTTAGTTTCTTCAATTGGGTAAGGTCTTTAGCCATCTGGCAGTAAGTCATTCCTTTACCCGTTTCTTCGTATTGAGTATTAGTTTTATTGAGGTAGAAATTCCAAACAAAGCGAGAACATCCAAAGCTTTTGCCTAAGGATATTTCTTGCTCTTTGTTGGGATAAATTCTGACCTTTAGGACATCCAACATCAATACGATATTGAGAAACAATTATGGTAATATATTACTTATCGCTATTTCTTGTCAATATATGTATAATCATGGTTTTAGGTCTGTTTACAGACTTAACGCTCATATCATCTTAGTTGTAAAGTACCGCAGAAAAGCTATTAATACAGAAATACTAAACAGGCTAAAAGAAATAATCACAGACACCCTAAAAAAATGGGACTGTGAGTTGTTAGAGTTCAATGGTGAAGCAGACCATGTACATTTATTAATTGACTACAAACCAGACAAACCACTCTCAACACTGATTGGAAATATTAAAACAGTGAGCAGTAGATTAATTCGTAAAGAGTTTCCTTGGTTGGCTAAAAATTACTTCTACAACAAGCCTCATTTTTGGACTGGTGCGTATTTTGTGGCTAGTTGTGGGGGTGTTACGGTTGAACAATTAAAGAATTACGTTGAGAACCAAGAACAACCAAAACAATGATTCGCGCTTGCCAATTTTATCTTGGTCGCAATTCATCTCCCGTTAAGTCTTGCGTCTGTAACGGGAGTCCTCTTGCTCCATTAAGATAGAAGAGTTACGAACTATCTCACTATTTCTTGGGGGATATCAACACATCTAGCATCATGCAACCTTAGCTAGATGGAATTAGAGTTGGAGATTCTTAATCTGAATTTAGCTTGAGTCGAAATTTTATCAGTATAAAACCGGAGCAATTGGTAATTATTTAACATCAATAACCAACTCAAACCATGAGACAAAACATTGACCCCTTGAGAATGGGAAGCCGCCTAGCTAAAAATTGGTGGACAGTTGCATTACGGGGAATATTTGCCATTATTTTTGGTTTAATAGCACTATTCTGGCCAGAAATTACCCTCACAGCACTAGTACTTGTGTTTGGTGCATTTGTATTAATTAGTGGTGTACTGTTGGCGATCGCTGCCTTTAAAGATGGTCTAAATCATGCCCACAGTTGGCTGTTGTTGCTAGAAGGTGCCATCGGCATTGCTATTGGAGTACTGGCTTTTGTCTGGCCTGGTATCACTGCATTAGTCTTACTTTACCTAATTGCAGCGTGGGCGATCGTTACTGGCGTTTTAGAAATCATAGCCGCTATTCAGATACGCAAAGAAATTGAGAATGAGTGGCTGTTAGCTATAGCTGGTATTGCGTCGGTACTGTTCGGTGTATTGCTACTTATTTGGCCTGTGGCTGGGGCATTAGCAATTTTGTGGATTATTGCTGCCTACGCCATTATTTTTGGTATATTGTTGTTGATTCTGGCCTTTCGCTTACGTACATGGGGAAGCAATGGCGTCAGCGCCCACCGTAGGTGATGACCATTTTGGATTAAGGGTACTTAAGTAGAGAGTAGGATTCTTGTGTAAAACCTATTGCCATATCTATAGATAAAATTAAATGACTTGTATCAGTTAAATCTATGCTTAAACCATAGAGCATAATCTATGATTAAAATTAGAACTCTCTTAGATAAGTATTAATTAGACTAGACATCATCGATTTATTTTGTTAATCAATTCCTTTTTGGGAAATATAACGTTAAGCTAAAAATAATTTTAAACAAAAATAAATTTCTGCAATCTCAAATAATTAGCTAACTGGAAGTTTTACATTTGCTCCCAGATAGCTAATTTTTGCTCCCAATCCAGAGGTTAATTTCATGGCTCAGTTTCTCCTAGAGACTGTTTGGCTGGTTCCTTGTTATGCCTTAATAGGTGGACTTTTGGCGATTCCTTGGTCACCGGGCGTCATTCGTAAAACAGGGCCCAGACCAGCAGGTTATGTCAATTTAATCATGACATTTCTGGCACTAGTTCACAGTGTTTTGACTTTTCCCTTGACTTGGAATCAACCAGCCCAAGAAATATTTATACCTTGGTTATCTACCGCAGGTTTAAACCTCACCATTGCAATAGAAATTTCTGCCATTAGTGTGGGTGCAATGGTAATTATCACTGGCTTGAATTTGTTAGCACAAATCTATGCCATTGGTTACATGGAAATGGATTGGGGTTGGGGGCGTTTCTATTCTTTATTGGGATTATTTGAAGCGGGATTATGTGCTTTAGCATTATGCAATAATCTGTTTTTCAGCTATGTAATTTTGGAAATCCTGACGTTAGGAACTTATTTATTAGTAGGTTTATGGTTTAGTCAGCCGTTGGTAGTCACTGGTGCTAGAGATGCTTTCTTAACCAAACGAGTAGGTGACTTATTCTTACTGATGGGAGTCTTGGGATTATGGACTTTATCAGGAACGTGGGATTACACAGAGTTAGCTGTATGGGCCGCTAATACTCAAGTTGATCAGACAATAATTACATTAGTAGGTTTAGCCTTAGTTGCTGGGCCGATGGGTAAATGCGCTCAATTTCCTTTGCATTTGTGGTTAGATGAAGCAATGGAAGGCCCTGTTCCCAGTACAATTTTGCGGAACTCAGTAGTAGTTGCTAGTGGTGCATGGGTATTAATTAAGCTGCAACCTGTATTAACTTTATCGCCTGTAGTTTCATCATTTATTGTCGCCATTGGTGCAGTGACGGCTATAGGTGGATCTTTAATTGCGATCGCCCAGGTTGATATGAAGCGCTGTTTATCTTATTCTGTAAGTGCTTACATGGGCTTAGTGTTTATTGCTGTAGGCACACAACAAGACGATGCAGCTTTATTGTTGGTACTCACTCATGCTTTAGCATCGGCATTATTAGTCATGAGTAGCGGCGGTATTATCTGGAATAGCATTACTCAAGATGTAACTCAACTGGGCGGCTTATGGACACGTCGCCCCATATCTGGGTTAGCCTTTATCGTCGGCACATTGGGATTAATTGGCTTTCCCCCCTTAGGTAGCTTTTGGGCTTTACTCAAATTAGTTGATGGACTGTGGGCTACTTACCCTTGGTTAGTAGTAATTATTATTACCGTCAACACCTTAACAGCCGTAAGTTTAGTCAGAGAATTTGGCTTAATTTTCGGTGGAAAAACTAAACAAATGAGTGAGCGATCGCCTGAAGTTCATTGGCCGATGATTGTACCGATGATGATTTTATTTGGCTTGGTGTTGCATTTGCCTTTGGTGTTACAAAGCTTATTGTTATTACCAGATTGGGCTAATTTAAATAAAGATGCAGCCTTATTACTGATTTGGTCAAGTATTTTTGGTTGCAGTATTAGCGGTGTCATTTACTTAGGCAATATTCCCAAGCCCATACGCCTACCTTGGAAACCCTTACAAGATTTGTTGGCATACGACTTTTACACCCCCAAGCTTTATCGTATGACCATTATTTTCAGCGTTGTCCAACTTTCCAAGTTTGCTGATATGATTGACCGCTTTGTAGTTGATGGCATTGTAAATTTTGTGGGTTTATTTTCATTGTTAGGTGGCGAAGGTTTGAAATACAGTAACACTGGACAAACCCAATTTTATGCTTTCACTGTACTTTTAGGAGTAGGCGTTTTATGTGCCTGGATAACTTGGCCATTCTGGGGAATACAGTTTTTAGATTTGATGTTTAAGTTCTAAAAATCAAAACACACAAGAGTTTTTCCACTCCCCACTCCCTACTCCCTACTCCCCACCCAAACTAATAAACTCATACACCAAAGCAGATTTATATGTTGAGTGTTCTCATTTGGATACCAATCATCAGCGCGATAATCATCGGTTTTGTACCCGGTAAACTCGTTCCCGCCAGCCGCATTCGTTTAGTATCTTTAACCATCGCCGGCATAGTTTTACTCTGGAATTTATTTATTTTGCTGAAATTCGATATCAGCAATGCAGGGATGCAATTTCAAGAATATTTGCCTTGGAACGAAACCTTAGGTTTGAGTTATCAACTAGGTGTTGATGGCTTATCAATTTTGATGTTGCTTCTTAATAGCTTACTTACTTGGATTGCAATTTATACCAGTGACAAAGCAACTGAACGTCCCCGGCTTTTTTATTCCCTAATTTTATTAATTAGTGGTGGCGTTGCTGGCGCATTTTTAGCGGAAAACCTGCTGTTATTTTTCTTATTTTACGAACTAGAATTAATTCCCTTTTATTTATTAATTTCTATTTGGGGAGGAGAAAAAAGAGCCTATGCCGGCATCAAATTCTTAATTTACACTGCCGTTTCCGGTGCTTTAATTTTGGCAACCTTCTTAAGCATGGTATTCCTCACAGGTTCTACTAGTTTTGCTTTTGATGCCGTATCTACACAAACCCTATCCGCCGGGTTGCAATTGGTTCTGTTAGCAGGAATTATCTTAGGCTTTGGCATTAAAATTCCCTTGGTTCCCTTCCATACTTGGCTACCTGATGCTTATGTTGAAGCTTCCGCCCCCATTGCCATTTTGTTGGGTGGCGTGTTGGCAAAGTTGGGAACTTATGGACTGTTGCGGTTTGGTATGGGGATGTTCCCTCAAGCTTGGAGTGTAGTTGCACCAACCTTAGCTATTTGGGGGGCGATAAGTGCAATTTATGGGGCAGTCATTGCGATCGCCCAAACAGACATCAAGCGCATGGTAGCATATAGTTCTATCGGTCACATGGGTTACGTGTTGCTGGCTAGTGCCTCTAGTACATCTTTAGCGTTGGTGGGTGCAGTGGCTCAAATGTTTAGCCACGGTTTGATTCTGGCAATTCTCTTCCATTTAGTAGGGATAATAGAAACCAAAGTAGGCACACGCGAATTAGCTAAACTCAATGGTTTAATGAGTCCGATTCGTGGTTTACCTTTTATCAGTGCCTTACTGGTTCTCAGTGGGATGGCTAGCGCCGGGATTCCCGGTTTAACGGGCTTTGTGGCAGAATTTATTGTGTTTCAAGGTAGCTTCTCGGTTTTCCCCTTGCCAACATTGTTATGTGTCGCCTCTAGCGGCTTAACAGCCGTATATTTCGTCATCCTCCTCAACCGCACCTGTTTTGGCAAGTTGGACAGTAACTTAGCTTACTACCCGAAAGTTTTCTGGTCTGAAAAAATCCCTGCTATAGTCTTGGCATTTCTGATTATCTTTTTGGGCATCCAACCTAATTGGTTAGTGCGTTGGAGTGAAACCACAACTACAGCAATGATAGCGACGATTCCCGCCACAGAAAAAACCGTAGTTGCTCAAGTAGCGCTGAAGTAATTCACATTATTTAGTCAACCAGATTTGAGAGGCGATCGCAATGGTACAAACCCCAGAAAAACCTACTAAATTACCTTCTTCTCAACATGAATTTGCTGATGTAATTCATCGGCTAGAAGCTGGCGGTTCCATGTTGCCAGATACGCCAGAAAATTTAATGCAAATTATTGGTATATATAAAGCTTACGCTGTACCGATGGATTTCTATTGGCGTAACTTGTTGTATATTGCCGAACGAGTATTTTTAAATCCCTTGCCCTTATTTAAATACTTCCTACCCCAAGAGTATTTAGAAAGGCACAATCATTATGCGGGTGATGATGCCGAGTTGAGAGTTTGGCGTGGTGAAGCCATAGCCCATCCCGAACTCCTGGCATTTATGGAAAAGGGTGAAACCTTAAAAATGCCCAAAATATTACATCACTTATTCCATGACCGCATCAACATGGAATTTGCCGAAGCTTGTATGCGGGCAATGTTTTGGCATAGAGGCATGGGTGGAAAATTTGACCCTTACTTAGACAGCGAAGAATATCAAGCCAACGCCGATAAAGCCATCAAAGCTTATTTTCAAGGGAACCCAGTGATGTTGGGGCTTTACAAACTGTTCCCAGATATGTTTCTCGAACAGTGCCGCCAAATGTCTTACTACGCTAATTTGGGGCTATTTTGGGAAGTCATGGCACCTGTCTTTTTTGAAATGTCAGATTTGTATGACGAAGGGAAAATTACTACTGTCCCGGAAGCGATGAATTTTCTCGTCAATGGCATTTTTGCAGTTGCCAATCGGCCAATTTATCATCATGTATATATTCGTGGTGAATGCTACGAAATAATTCCGAAATCAAAAGGTTTTGTTTGGCTGTATGAAGCTGCATTACCTTATGTAGAAGCTGTGTTTTATCGGACATCACCATTCCGGGGGACAAAATCATACAACGCCCAAGCCAATCAAGTGCCAACAGACCAAAAAGACTTCCACTATGGCATTCTCTATGCAGATGTGTTTCCCGTCGGGACTGCGGGTATTCCCCCGACATTGCTGATGCAAGATATGTTGCACTTCTTACCAGAATATCTTGTTGATTACTATAAAAAACATTGTCGCGGCGAAGAAGACACATTAATTCAGTTGGGAATTAGTTTCCAACGCTCAATGTATAATGTCACCTCTGCGGTAATTCAAGCATTAAGGACTGCACTACATCATCCTTTAGATGACCCCAACCCTGAACATTTACAAGCTAATAGAGACTTTTTTGAAGCACAGTTAAATCGTTTTACTCGTTCTGAATATAATATGCGGGATGCTGCCCGTTTACGTGATATTCAAAGACAAGATTATCGATAAGTTTGTAGTAAGGGCTTAAGCCCTTTTTTGTCAAGCCCTTAGGAGATAGAGAGGACTAAAGTCCTCACTACAAACTTAGGCATCATGTAAAAATAAGTTGTACAAATTTAATCTGGAGTAGGCTGTGAGCCTTACTTTCCAATTAAAAGTGTTCAAGTTATTTTTGCGCGACTCCTTAAGAAGCTGCACCAAATCCTCCCCCCCCTGGAGTTGCAATCACAAACACATCCCCTGGTTGCATCTCTACAGTTGCAGTACTATTTAATTCTTCTTGGGTTCCGTCTTGACGTTGTACCTCATTGCGTCCTACCTGTCCTGATTCCCCTCCATTTAACCCAAAAGGCGGAACCACCCGATGACTAGAGAGAATATTTGCTGTCATCGGTTCTAAAAACTTGATGCGGCGGATAACTCCATTACCACCGCTATATTTACCTTTACCTCCACTCTCAGGACGCAGATTAAAACTTTCCACCAAAACAGGATAACGGGTTTCTAAAACTTCTGGATCAGTTAACAGAGAATTAGTCATGTGGGTATGCACAGCATCAGTACCATCAAAGTCAGCCCCGGCACCAGAACCACCGCAGATAGTTTCGTAATATTGATAACGTTGATTCCCAAAAGTAAAATTATTCATGGTTCCCTGCGAACCAGCCATAATACCCAAAGCACCATATAAAGCATCGACAATGGTTTGGGAAGTTTCCACGTTACCTGCTACCACTGCGGCTGGATAAGTTGGGTTCAGCATACAGCCCACAGGTACAATAATTTCTAATGGGTTCAGACATCCAGCATTCAAGGGAATATTATCATCAACCAAAGTCCGAAAAACATATAAAACAGCTGCTTGAGTTACAGCCTTGGGAGCATTAAAGTTGCTATTTAATTGTCCAGATGTGCCAGTAAAATCAATAATAGCACTACGATTTTCTTTGTTGATTGTGACTTTAACTTGAATTTTTGCCCCATTATCCATTTCATAAGTAAATGAGCCATCCTTAAGCAGATTTATCGCTCGTCTAACTGACTCTTCAGCATTGGCTTGAACAAATTGCATATAAGCTTGGACTGTTTCTAATCCATATTGGGCTACCATTTTACGGAGTTCTTGTACTCCTCTTTTATTGGCAGCAATTTGAGCTTTAAAATCAGCAATATTTTGGTCAGGATTACGCACCGGATAAGGATGATTTAGCAGGACATTTCGTAATTGAGTTTCTTGAAAAATCCCCTGTTCAACTAAGAGAAAATTATCAAATAAAATGCCTTCCTCTTCTACTGTAGTGCTGTGGGGAGGCATGGAACCGGGTGTAATACCACCGATATCGGCTTGGTGTCCACGAGAAGCCACATAAAAGAAGGGAGTAGGGCGTGGGCTTGCCGTGAGCGTAGTCGTTAGCGTAGCTTCCCGAAGGGTACGGGAATTTGGAGTAGGGGTGTTTTCTAGGAAGACGGGGGTAATAGCGGTAACGTCGGGGAGGTGGGTTCCGCCGTTATAAGGATTATTTGATAGATATACGTTTCCTGGTTGGATGGTGTCGCCTTTATCGTTAATTAGACTGCGAACACTTTCACTCATTGAGCCTAAATGTACGGGAATGTGGGGAGCGTTGGCAACTAATAATCCAGAAGTATCAAAAATAGCGCAGGAAAAATCTAGGCGTTCTTTAATATTTACTGATGCGGCGGTGTTTTGCAGAACTATCCCCATTTGTTCGGCAATGAATTGGTAGAGGTTTTTGAATATTTCTAAGCGAACGGGGTCGGGTTGAGATGTGGTGTGCATTAGTTAAACATTTTGGCGTTGCAGAATAGAAATATGAGTTAGTGCGAACTTTTATTATTGATAATCAAGAACCTCCCCCAAATATACCGATTAATGTAGGCGATCGCTTTGCCAATCACAAAAATACATTAACAAATTTGCCAATAGATGAAACTTTTTTGGCATCAATACATGGGCTTGGTCTATTGTCACAGTTCTCTTCACCAGCTTCTAAATCACATCTTGTAGGACTCGCCTGGTGTTTTTCCATGTCCAAATACCCACACCTGCAACTACTATACTCATGCCGACTAAAACAACGCGTAAGCCCAAAAAATCAGTTAATGGGCCAGTGATAGCTAATGGTACAGATAAAGCAATATTGACGACATGATTTTGAAAGCCAAAAACCTTACCGTGCATAGTGGGGGGTGTGTGCTGTTGAATTAAAGTCTGCATGGGTACGCCAATTAGCGCCGCACCTACACCCAAAAATGCCGATAGTCCTAAAGCCAGCCCTAGATTATGGGTAAAAGTGAACACCCCTAACACTAAAGACATAATCAAGAAGCCAATCAAAGGTAGGGGCTTGTGATGAAATTTATCACCCCAGTGACCCAAAATTGCTGCACCTAATACCATACCCACACCAGCTGCTGCTAAAAAGAAGCCAAATTGTTTTTCTTTCAACCCAAAATCGGCGGCTAATCTAATGGTCAGCACCATTAAAGATGCAAACACACAATATAAAGTGGTGAGTTGCAGCATGGCATTTAATACCAGCCGATTTTTGGTGAGATAATTTAAGCCTGATTTAAAGTCAGCCCAAGGATGAATTACCGCGCGCTGTTCATCACCAGGGAATTTGTTTTCATTGCCAAAGTTAATTGGTTGTACAGCCAATCCCGACAACAGGTATAGTCCACCAACTACTAGTTCTTGGCCATATTCTGATCCTAGCCAAGTTTTGGAGAGACTTAATATTGGTTCTCCAATGGCAAAACCCACAATTAATGCGCCCATCATGGTACTGCTGTACACCGCATTGGCTGCCATAAAATTCTCTCGTCGGACTAAAACGGGGATAGCCGCCTGTTGAGCCGGAGTGAAAAACTGGGCCAAGGTGGAAATACCAAAAGTCAGCACCAATAACATGAAAAAGTCCCTGGGCAAAAATGCTATGAACAGCATTAATACCGTTTGAATGTAATTAGAGCCAGTTAAAACCAGCTTTTTAGAAAAACGATCTACAAAAATACCCCCCGCAGAACCGAACAAAATCGCTGGTAATGTAAAAGCCAGCATCAAAGTCGAGTACATGGAGTTTTGAGCTAACCCAGCGGGTGCTGGGTAGTTTTCTAGCAGTCCCACCATTAAGACGAAAAAGACTTTATCTCCCAACTGGGAACACAACTGCCCAATCCACAGGAGCATAAAACCACGATTTTTTAGTAGTGAGTTAAACCCGTTATTGATAGCAGCCGGTTCAGTGGGAAACATTTAGATACTTGGGGATTGGGGACTGGTGATCAGGGGCAATGGGGATGGGAATGAGGAAAAAAGATGGTGCTTTCATATCTTCCTCCTGCACCTTACTACCTACTACCTACTGATTAATTCTGTTTTCCGGACTAATTTTCTTCATAGCGGGTTACCAGAATATGCAAAAATTCACTTGCAGTCAGGCGCACTGGTGAAGCAGAAACCTCAACAGATGAGTCTACCCAGCAACCTTTTACTTTTTGGGGCGATCGCCACATGGATAAATGGTCTACTGGTGGTTCTGCGTAAAAATTATTATGCCCACCACCTAGTAAGGAAGAACTCCAATGAGTGAAATAATCATGACTCATGCGATGGATAGGAAAGTTTCCTGAAAGTGGTACTCCCCAACCATCTATGGCAATAAACGCTTTGACATTACCGCCTAACAGTTGCCAGGCACACGCCGCGCCTATTGCTCCGACTACGCCAGCACTGAAGCTAAGAAATATCACTGGCGATTTTAACTCATGCTGTAGGCGATCGCCTAAAAACTGCACAATGTGAAGTGATGATAAGGCTAATAAACTGTGACCCGGATAAATCAGTACTTTGCCTTGGTTTTGCCGCTTTAAACTATCAAAGGATGGATCTAAGCACTCCAAAATAAAGCTTTCAGTTAAGTCTGGTTCATGAATTCCCGGGCAAATGATGATACTCATTCTTCTTAGGTACTCACAATTTGGCAGTTATTTATACAAAAACTTGTATTTAATCATACTTATCTCTCAGTAATTAAAAGTAAATGAAGTGCCAACCAAAATGCACTCAATTACTCACCCTTGCTTCTAGGATATATGAAAATTTCCTGATCACACAAATCAGGCAATAGATACAGAGTACTAAAAAAAATATTTTCCAATACTCAGTATCTGGTAATAACCCTAGTATGTCTTTTGATATATTGTTGTTAATTTTGTAGTTATCCCTTCCAGGGGGATGGGATAATATTTTACTAATCAGGGAAATAATGGAGCTATAACCTAGCTCGTTTTGCTCTTAACTCTGGTTTATATAGATTTATATTGAGGGACTAATTGTGGTTGCCACGCCAGAAAAACAGCAACACATCCATGAGCAATTACCGAGTCAAAACCGAGTAGCTGTCTTACTCATGGGCTATGGTGAAGTCGAAAGCTACGAAGACTTTGCTAACTATAACGAACAAGCATTAAATCTACTGACGGCAAAATTTGCACCAGTACCAACCTGGATTTATCCCCCTTTAGCAAAGCTTTTGGCTTTATTTGACCGCCATGAATGGGGACACACCCATCATGATTTTATTTCCCCACACAACGCCATCTTTGAACAGCAACGCGCTGGTATCGAAAAGAATTTACAAGCCAAGTGGGGCGATACTATCCAAGTATTCAAGGCTTTCAACTTCTGCGCTCCCCATTTACCGCACCAAGTTCTGGCAGAAATTCAAAATCAAGGCTTTGACAAAATCCTCATTTATCCCTTGTTAGTTGTTGATTCTATCTTTACTAGTGGGATTGCCGTTGAGCAAGTTAATAACGCTTTAGCCGAGATGGCAGGTGGAGAGGAACATTGGGTAAAAGGACTGCGTTATATTCCTTCTTTCTACAACGAGCCAGCTTACATCAATTTGATGGCTAATTTAGTTGAGGAAAAAATAACCGCCGACTTACGTGCAAATTACCTCCCTTCTCAAATCGGCATTGTCCTCATGAATCATGGCTGTCCCCACAAAGCCAAGGGATTCACATCGGGAATTATCGAAAGTCAAACGCTATACGATTTGGTACGCGATAAATTAATTAACCGTTATCCCTTAATTTCGGTGGGTTGGCTGAACCACGACACACCTTTAATTGAATGGACGCTACCAAATGCCGAGCAAGCTGCTAATAATTTGATTCAATTGGGTGCAAAAGCTATCGTCTTTATGCCCATTGGCTTTGCCACAGAAAACCACGAAACTCTATTAGATGTCCACCACATCATTCATGGCTTGGCGAAAAAGCATCCCGATGTGAATTATGTCCAGATGGCCTGTGTCAACGATAATCCAGAATTTCTGGAGATGGCTGCTGAATGGGCAAATGCTCACATTGGTGAGTTAATGAATCAGGAAGCTATGGCGGTTAATCCCCAGTTGGCGGGAAATCACCATCACCATCACCATGATTAGTTGACAGATTCCAGGGGGATAAATAAATTACTTTATTATCCCCTTGGTTTAAATCAGGACTTACGCAAGTGTCACAAAAAATAAAAATTTTTGCTTGTAGTAAGGGCTACCCTACGGGAACGCTGCGCGAACAGCCCTTATCTTGTCAAGCCCTGCGGGCATAGCTGCGCTTACCGCGGAGCGTCTCGCAGAGAGGACTAAAGTCCTCACTACAAACTTAAAATAATATGCCAGTTGCGTAAGTCCTATAAGTTTAGTTGCTAACCTGAAAGTAACTAGAAGATTTGGGTACAACCGTCTTCACAAGTATTAGTTTCAGGACGGACTGATGACACAAACTGACTTATTTCCAGCCATTGCTGTCAATATCCCCAACACGCTCATCCTGAAAGTTTCCCACGAGCAATTTGTGGATTTGGCACTCGTTAACCGAGACTTACAATTAGAACGAAGTGCTACGGGTGAGTTAATTATTATGCCACCGACCGGAAGCGATACTGGCAATAAAAACCTAGATATGGAAGGGCAATTGTGGCTGTGGAATCGTCAGAGTAAACTGGGTCAAGCTTTTAACTCTTCAACAGGTTTTCATCTTCCCAATGGTGCTAATCGCTCTCCTGATGCAGCCTGGGTACGTCAAGAAAGATGGAATGCTCTCACTTTAGAACAGCAGGAAACTTTTGCGCCTATTTGTCCTGATTTTGTACTGGAACTACGTTCTAAAAAGGACTCTCTAGAAAAGTTGCAAGCCAAGATGAGAGAATATATAGAAAATGGCGCTTGTTTAGGTTGGTTGATTGACCGACAAAATCAACGAGTGGAAATTTATCGTCCAGGTAGAGATGTGGAAGTTTTAGATCATCCTGTCAGTTTATCAGGGGAAGATGTTTTACCTGGGTTTGTGTTGGATTTAACCGAGGTTTGGAGTTGAAATTATTGCTATTACTAATTTATACAAAATTATTTTAAAGCATTTGCTGAATGTCATTAACTGCACTAATTATCAGAGAAGATGTCCTTTCTATTTCGGCTTTGGTTGTAAATTTACCAACACCAATTCTTAACGCTCCCTCAATCATATTTTCTGAAAGATTCATAGATTGTAAAACGTGAGATGGGGCAACAACGCCTGATGAACAAGCAGCACCCGTAGAAATAGCTAATTGGTGGCGGATTCTAGCAATAATGGCACTATTAGGAATATTTGGGATGGAAATATGTAAGTTACCTGATAAGCGGTTGTTTAAGTCTCCATTCACCACTAAGTCAGGGATGTTTGATTGTAGTAGGTTTTGCAGTGTATCTCGCAGTTGGGCGATCGCACTTTCATCCTTTTCCATTTCCAACCCTCTCAATCTGCAAGCTTCCCCTAAACCAGCGATTCCGGGGACGTTGAGTGTACCGGATCTAAGTCCCTGTTCATGTCCACCACCATAAATTATCGGTAGGAGATGATGATTTTTTTTCACTACCAAAGCACCAACGCCTTTGGGTGCGTAGAATTTATGTCCAGAAATAGCTAGATAGGTAATTCCCCAGTCCTGAAAGTTGAAGGGAATTTTCCCGACTGCTTGGGAAGCATCGCATAAAAAAGGGATATTTTGGGAGGAGGCGATCGCGCCAATTTTTTCTATGGGGTAAATTGTCCCTACTTCGTTGTTAGCCGCCATCACACAAATTAAAGCAGCACCATCAGCACAGACTTTTTCGAGATGTTCTAAATCAATCTGTGCTTGTTGATTGACTTTTAACCAAATAATTTTCGCTAGTCCTTTTTTAGCTAATGCTTTGCAGGTATCTAAAACGGCTTTGTGTTCCACTGGGGAAACAATGATTTTGGCGGGGGTATTTTGTTGAGAAATATGTCCTTGAATTGCTAAGTTAATGCTTTCTGTTGCACCAGATGTAAAAATAATTTCTTTGGGGGAAGCGTTAATTAATTCTGCTATTTGTTGACGTGCTTGTTTAAGTGCTTTTGCTGCTTCGTCTCCATAACTATGATCTACACTATTAGCATTACCAAAGGCGGTAGTCATATAGTACATGACTTTCTCGGCTACTCTGGGGTCAACGGGTGTAGTTGAGTGGTAATCGAGGTAGATTATGTTGGTCATTTTTTTAACGCGGAGGAACGCTAAGGAAACGCTAAGGAACGCAGAGAATTATCATAACAACTCTCTTAACTCTCTGCGTCTCTGCGCCTCTGCGTGAGATTTAATCACTTTTACTGAAGACTTAAAGCTAATAAAGTATGATTTTGATATTATGGGGGTATCGGGTTCTAGTTAGCGAGTCAGGTTATGGAAAGTATCAAGATTAGAACACATATCGGTAATGATGGAATTTTGCAAATCCAGCTTCCACCTGAGAGTGCTAACCAAGAATTAGATGTAGTAATTGTCTTCCAGCCTGTAATCCCAGAAACCTCAGAGACTACAGCCAAAACACCCCAAGAATTAGGGTATTCTCATGGGTTTTTAGAAAATGTCATAGGTAGTCGGGAAGGTGAACCCCTTGAACGACCAGAACAGCTTCCCTTTGAGAATAGGGAGGAGATTCAATGGCCTATCTCTTAGATACAAATGGGTGTATCCAAATTCTTAATTTAATCACTTTTACTGAAAAGTTAAATATTCTAAAATTAGTAATCGTAAATAATCTAACATTCTTAGGTATGATTTGATATTCTCGTATTCATGAGAATTATGCAAATACAACTGGGAAATACTAGGAACATCAAACACTCGTTTTTGTTTGAGTTGTTCAATTGCTTGTTGTGTATTCTCTATATATCCTTTAGCTTTAATTTGACTAGCATAACCTCGAATATCTGTAGTTAATAGTTCAATTTCTTCTAATAATGTAAATTCCGTTTCTGATACAGGTAATTGATGAGCGATCGCCTGACGTTCTGATTTACTATTTTGGTAGTCAATTGTTAACTTATCTAACAGTTGAATGATATAATTTTTAGTTAGTTCAGGATTTTGATTAGTCAGAGTAGTATTAGTCATCGTTCACTCCATAAGTGACTATTTTTTCAGTTCCAAATTTATCTGGACGCACAATTAAATATTCATTTCCTTTACGATAAACGGCTGAACTATCTTGACGATACCCTGTTTTTGGTACTCTTATTGCTCCTTTTTTGTTAAAATTATGTGCTTTACGGAGTAATTTTAATGGGTCAATTTCTTTTCTGGCGGCATGATCTAAAATGTTATTGGAAACGCTGATATAACTTGCTTTATCCCACTCTGTTAAGTATTTTTCGATTTCTGCAATTTCTGAGGATGTGTATTCTTGACAGAGTTCTGTAAAAAACGGGTCATCTTGTAGTTCATTAGACATTATTTTATCACTTCGCTATTCATTCTCTAAAAACCTCCTAGCGACTCTTCCCCAATCAATGCGGGTATCTTGAGCATTATCTTTAAATTTACCATCGGGCTGTTCATCTTCATATCTTGCCCATGCCATTAGGAGTAATTTTAACCCATCTAAAGAGTTAACTAAGCGAGAACGTAAGGTATCTATATCGGCTTTATCAACATCTTCTTCTAAGATTTCAACTAAATTTTTATAAGCTGGATGATTGGTATTTAGAGTCACAATAATCGCTCCGCCTCTGGGTTTAACGGAGAAGAAAGCAGGTGTATCAAGTGGAGATTCGACAAAAGTATACTTTAAACCGTCATCTACTGTTGTGGCGGCTAATAATTCGGCTTTAGTTTCAGTTACTCCGTCTTCTTTTAAAGTTTCTTTGATAACTTGTTTGCGTTCTGCTTTAGGTAATTGTTCATCTGCATCACTTTGACCTTTATAACCTTGTAATTTACGTTCTTTAGTTACAGTTGTTGCTACTTTTTCAGGTTTATAAGGGTCATGGCGTTTTTCAGGGTTACTACGAGTACCTTTTGTTTGGTTTTTAATTAAGCGACGAATTAAACTTAGTTGACTGCTGATTTTATGGGCTAATTCCAATAGAGGCAGTTTTGGATCTTCATCTTGAAGTAATTCTTCTTTAAGTTGAGCAACAGTTTTACTTTCCTCTAATAAAGATTCAATATCGAGTTGTAAAATTTCGCCAAAATTACGGGCTGATTGTTTGTTATTTGTAACTCCAAAAATATCATCAAGAGATGGTGGAAATTCTACTTCAATTCCCCACCAACGTTCTGTAGGGTCGTAATTATTGACTAGATTTTGATCTAATTCTAATTCTCGTCCCGCACGCACAACGGAAACTCCCAAATTTTTGGCGGCGTGTTGTCCATGTGGTAAGCTACCGGGATTTTTTCCTGGTTCAGCTTGACGCGCTTCTTCTTTGGCGTAGGAGAAACACACTTTGACATCATGTTCTTTGTCTTTAAAATTAATTTTATGAATGTATTCATAAGATGTATCTCCTTCCCAGAGGCGGAACATTGCTTGATGATCATAAGGTTGAGGACAGGAGGTTTTTTCTATTAGATAACCGGGGTCATTGGGTAGGGCATATTTTTCTAAAATCAGGCTATATAAAGCATCTAAATCAAAGGCTACCATACGGATTTTGACTGTACCGCTATTAATAAACTTGCGGTACATTCTCCCAATCACAAATTCAGAATTATCAATAATTGCTTTGCCAGTTCGCCACATACAACGGTCGATTTTTGACCATACTACTAATGTGCCACTGTCACCAAATTTATGACCGATGTTTCTCCAAGTTGTGGGAATTGGTTGAGGTGTCGGTTCTGGTACTTCGGTTATCCGCCGAGTTTTGATTTCATCTAAATCTAGGTAACTATGCAGTGCATTTTCTATGCTATTTTGCCATGACCACACATCAACTCTCTGACATTGAGAAATAGAAGACGAGGGTAAACCCATTCCAAAACGACCTATTCCGGTGTGTTTGTCTTCATCTAAATGAGTACCATTACCAAATTGCAGGGCGAGACGTAACACATTCGCATCCATCCCACAACCATTATCTAACACGGCGATTTGGTCAATGCGCGATCGCCTCCTCACTTCCCCCTGTTCTTTCCTTTCCCCACAAAGTAACTCTACTTGCGATGCACCGGCTTGAATGGCATTATCCATTAATTCGGCTAAAGCATAGGCGGCGTTTTTATAACCGTTATCGCGCATGGCTTGGACTGCGAGGTGTGTGGGAACAATATCGTGGGCGTTATTCATGGGTTTTCCTCCAAACGTCTTCCCAATTGTGGAAGGCTGATGTAACTGAACCAAAACCAGGGAGTTGACTATCGACAACGGTGACTATTTCGGCTGTAGCATTACCCCCAGCTTTGATTCCTCTGATGGCGCGTCCTACCATTTGGCTGTAGAGAACAAGGGATTTGGTAGGACGGGCGATAACAGCAGCACTGGTTTTAGGTGCGTCGAAACCAGTGGTTAATACGCCGTAGTTACATAAAATCTTGGTTTGGGTTTGTTGGTCTTTAAAGCTGTGAATCAGTCTTTCTCGTTCCGATTTGGGGGTTTCCCCTGTTACAGCATCAGCATTCAAGCCTCGTAAACGCAAAATGGAAGCGATGAGTTTGGCGTGTTCCACGGAGGTATTAAAGACGATGATGCGTTGATGATGTGGGGCGAGGGCTTCTAGTTCTAAGATGATGCGGAGGTTGCGTTGTTCGTCTGCTGCTAACCGATTGAGGATATAGGCGGGAATGTCTAAGTCTGTATGAATGCGCTTGAGGTCTTGGGGTGTGAGTTCAATGCCGGTTTCGTAAAATAATGAGCGATAGTTAACTTGTGCTAGGTATTGTTGATCTACGAGATAATCAATGGGGTTGTCATAACCCTCGATTTCTAAGGTAACTTTTTGGTGGGCGAAGAATTTAGCTAATTGTGCATCGGTGTTAATATCCGCCCAAGTGCGTCCAGGTGTGGCGGTTAGTCCTAGTAAGGCGGTTTTTTCGTAGGGGACGACAAGGGAATCTAAGACGAGTTTATAGGTTTCGGCTACTGCTTGATGGGCTTCGTCGATAATGACTAATGAACAACGCACACCCAGTTGATTAATAAAGCGGATACTCTTTTTAGCGGCGTTGTAGACTTTGGCTAATCCTGCTACTACTAAGCCATCTTGCGCTTGTGTTAGGTCTAACTCATGGTTGCCCCAGAAGCGGTAAGTTGAAAGGGTGCGATTCCCTAAACTGTCCCAGGCTTTTTGAAATTCTGTAACTGCTTGTTCGCATAGTTCTTCACTATAGGCTAGCCAAATTACTAAAGTCGGTTCATTGTTTCTTAGGTGGTCTGCAATAATATTCATTGCAGTACGGGTTTTACCTGCACCAGTGGGAAGATGAAGAAGCACACGGCGAGGTTCTTGACTCAGATAGTTTTTTACTTTTTTAGCTGCTTTGCGTTGGTGTGCAAATAAAGGATATTTGGGAGTATTTTCAATAACTGTAGGAGTTTCAATTGTACTTTCGTTTCTGGGTTTAAGTTGTATTTCAAAGAAGTTAAACAGATATTTTTTACCTTCTGAATTTCCACTTATTTTAATTTTTTTTAATGCTTGATAAGGGTCTTTATTTTCAGGTGCTTCTAGTACAACCGCGAGAATTTTCGCTTGTTCTGGCGTAATTAAATCAAAAATTAAATCTCGTTTTTCTTTTGATAATAGTAATTCTTCTGGGGTATGAAGGGTTAAGAGAATTTCTCTGAGTTTACTAGAATGAACTAAATTAGGTTCTAGGAGTTTGAGCAGATGAAAGGTTGCACTACCTAATAATTGCTGTAGTGTTTCTTCATTGGCTTTTGATAGCAAGTCATTGAAATTCAATTTAATCCTCTATAGTTCTTTATTATTGTGGGGATTCTGAACCAATGTCGTCTACAGATAACTTATTAGAAATACGGCTTATAAGTTTATCAGCTTTAGCAAATTCACCTAAACTTGCTGAAATATTTTCCTTGCACTTATCTCTAATTTCTTTTTCTGTATCATTTATTTTTTGTGCTGCTTGTTCATCAACCTCAGTTTCGGATTTTCCTGCACCTTTTAATCTTTCTTTAAGCAACAAAATTTCCTGATTAAATTCTTTTGATTTGAGTCCTGAATCAACAGCTTTTTGAATATATCCTTCTCGTAATTTTAGAAAACTATTTATTAATTCTGGCAATACTTCTATGTATCTTTGAGATAAAGATATGTTTTCCTGAGTTTCTAAAATACCTAGAAGTGCTTCATAGCCATATTTGCTGTGAACTATTTCTAAAATAGAGTAACGGAAGAAAATCCATTGAGTTTCATTAAGTTCTTTGACACTTTGTGTTAAAAGTCCTCGCAAACCTAATTCGTTAGGATCAAAAACTTTTATTCTAGATTCTTTGATAAAACCTGTCAATGTTCTATGCTCAGTATCAGCATTACTAGAAAAATATTTATTAAGGGATGCAATATATAAATTGCAGATAAATTTTACTGTTTCTAATCGTTCTTTATAGGGACTATCAGGCCGCATAAAGAGTTCAACAACAGAATGAATAGCCATTAAATATCCAAGTTGAAAAGCTTGAGTTGAAATAGTGTCATAAATCCATTTTGCCCGATTCAGTAGCTCTTTTTGATCATTTGTATTATCTTCTAATGTAAAAAATTTATCATGGTCAATATTAAAGAGTTTAGCAGCCCTTCTTTTTTTAATTTCTTCTTCATAGCGATTAACCGCATTTGATGTTGATTGTGCATCATTTAGTTGATTAAGTATATAATCTCCTATTGTCTTTTTTTCCTCTTCTAAACTAGCTTTTCTGTCTTTTAAACGATTAATATGTTCTTCAAATACAGTTCTTACTCCACTTCCTTCAAAAAGTAAGCTGTAACATTTAGCTTGAATAGGATCTCCTCTTAAAGCTGGATCTTGTAAACGAGTGCGTAATGCTCTCATTTCATTGTTATGAATAGCAAAAGGACGGAACTTATCAAATAGAGTAATTATTACTTCATCAGTTATTCCTGCTAAATATTGAACAGCTTCTTGAACTTCATGAGGCGGATGATATTTACCAGATCGACGAGAAAGAGTAGCCCATTTTTGCAAAGAAGTCCCAATTAAAATTGAAGCGGGACGTTCTGAGTTTAAAACCCTTCTACCATCAGTAATGTCTTGAGGCTGTTCTAAATTGAAGGCTGCGGGAACTCCAAAAGCAACAGCAGCGTGCATTTTATGTAAGGTTACAGCAGAACTATATTCAAGTTGACCTGCAACGACTTCTGCTTTGCGATTTTGTGCTTCAGAAACAGAGTCACCAAAAGCAAAGGAATAAATACGGGCTAAGGAAGCAATTTCTTCACCTCGACCTTTGAGCTTAGATAATGTCTCTCGCATCATTCTGGCTGCAAAATCTTCATCATCTAAGAGAAGTTCTCTTGATTGACTAACTCGTTTAGCAGTTTTGTTAACGACCAAAAATATTTCACGACAAACGGTTTTGAGGTCAATACCTCGGTCTTTATATTCTTGATGACCTTCATGTAGATCAGGGAAAAATACAATACAAATTGGTAATTCAATATTCTTGACTTGATTTTCTGTTAAAGAAAGATGGTTATAATATGCTGCATAACGATTACCTGCCCAACTATCATTAATTTGGCGATGTAATGCTAAAAGAGCCATTGCTCGATGTTGTCCATCAACAATGATAAAGGCAGTTTTTTGACGATTATATTCAATTGACCCAAGAGGACTAATTTGACCAGCAATTTCAGCTTTTTTAAAATCAAACAAATTGCCGAAACTGATTGAAGTATTAGTTTGATTTTCAGGCGTAGGGTAGTAAGGTAATATTCCTGATCTTTCTGGCTTATTTGGAACTAAAACTGCAAGAATTGGAGGAAAAAATCTAGCAAATGCGCCACTTTCTCCGAGTAAGTAAGGAATCAGATCGTGAGCAACACGAGAATCATCTAAATCTCGTTGTAAAAGTTCATCAAAAGTTAATTCTTCTATGTTAAATATCTCTCGCCAAGGCACCATTTGAGAAGCAAGCGAGTTTTCCCAACTTCCTTCTGATCCCGGTTTCATTTTTGTAAGTAAAAATTGAGCGCGAACACGATTACTATCAGAACCTATTGTAAATTCACCATAAGTTCCGTAAATTGGATCTTTTTGAACTCCAAAACTAAATGTCATAATTAACGTCTCCCACAAATTGGATCTGCCATAATTTGTAATAATTTTTCTAAAATACGTCTGTAATTAGTATCTGATTGAATATCCTCGTTATCATTCCCAATTTCACTAGGAATATCTTCAGTAGGAAAGATATTTACCATTAAGTCTCTAGGTGCAATGTGTCTTACCCTAGCTTCTAATGCAAAAGAATGATGTACGTCAAGCTCGGTCATCACTTTTTGTACTGTTGCATCAGGATGAAGAGTTAAATACTTACTAATACGAGAATCATCATTCCACATTTGGTCTAAGGATAAATAATGTTGCTGATAAACTCTTGTATATAGATTTTTAGCTATACCAATATAAATAGGTCGAGTAAATAATTGAACAGCCTCTGATTTAAAAAAGTGAGTAATAAAATTTTCTCCATATTCAATAGCTTCAGAAAATATTTCAGCTAAAGATTGGTTTTGTGAACCATAAAACATATTTAGCGATGATTCTGAAATTAGCCGAACTCCATAACGCATATTAATTTGAGTCTGAATTTCTCCTTGATTATCTAAAAAAGAAATCAAAGTTTTAGTCAGAGCATTAGTATCTACTAATAAAGGCTTGTAATACCAAGCATATAGCCCGGAAATTTGTGGTATTCTAGCAATTTGCATTCCACCCTGAAATTGTCGTTGTTCATTTTTCATTTTGATTTATGCAAATTAACATTCACAAATGACAAGCTAAACAAGGTAAATCAGCATCTTCTTGATCTAAAATGTCTTCTAACGCTTCAGCTAAAGGACGATTAGGCGCAGCCTTTTTCTCTTTAGCCATTAACTTTTCATGTTGAGCAATAATTTCATCCTTGCGTTCTAGAAGCTGCAATAAACTTTCGCCATCAGTCCAAGTATAGGTACGACCATCAGCATGATTAGATTCATACTCAACAGCCTTTTGAAATAATTCAGGATGTTCCTGCGCCAACATTACCCATTCATACTTGCGTTGGAAGAAACAGAAGAAACACCCAGAACGACTGCGCCAGCGATAATAGTCAGGGAGTCCAATACCACTTTCTTCTAAAAGCCGAATAATATCAGCCCTAACTAAACCCTTTTCCTTAAACGGAAACACAGGTGTAATATTCGGTTTAGTGGAGATATAACCATCACGGTTTTCATCAGCACGGATACCAACATAACTAACAGCTTCATCATCCCCCACAAAATCCTCCAACGGCTTAATTTTCATCTTCACCGTACACCACCGCATTTGGGGAGAAGGTAACAAACCATCATGAATCGCTAACCAATGGTCAAAACCGCGTTTATCACTGAGATAATGAATTTTTATCCCCAGACGGGCTTTAATGCGGTCAAGATAATCGTAAGTCTCCGGTAATTCTTTATGAGTATCACAAAAAAAATATTCCATCTCTGGAATTTCCTTATGCAGCAATACCGCTAAAGCCGTGCTATCCTTCCCCCCAGAAAGCCCCAGTATATGTCTAACTTTTTTCTCTGCCATGCTGGTTTTTTAGTGCGCTTAGGCAAGTATATTAATCGTACTAATATTTTAGCAAATATGCAAAGCAAACGTGTAATTTTTTAAGATTAAGTTTAAAAAACCATAGTAATTTTACTGATATTATTAGCTATTTATCCACTAACTAATCACGCTATTATACTTAACTTAAAATTTATGATCTGCCAATAAGGTTTAGTAGAGCTAAAAACCTTAATTTGCCTAGAGAGTTTCTTGAGTGTCAAGAGCGATCATACATATTGCTCTTTTAGTTGCGATCGCATTGCCGAATTTTGGCATAATAACACGGTTACACATCTAAAATATTGATATATAAGCCAAAAAATTAATTTACGAGTCCTCACATTGATTTACGACTCGTAAACTTAATTTATCAATCGTAAACTTGATTTCCGATTCGTGAACTTAATTTACAAGCTATAAACTTGATTTTTGAGTTGCAAAACTTGATTTACAAGTCAAGCAATTGCTTGAACGCACCCTACTGGCTACTGGCTATTAAAACTTTCACGAAACTTTGAAATTAAATCTTTTGGTTTTTCACCAGACATAATTAAACTTGCTAAAAGTTCTAAATCTAAATCTGGTAAAAGTTCACTTTTAGTTATTTGCTCATACTTATTACCACGTAGATAATATAAGAAAAATTGATTATTCCGCCAAAACCAAACTTCCGGTACGCCTAAACCTTGATAAATTAATAAATCATCAATTCCGCCACTGGTTACAACTATTTCAATCGCCAGATCAGGAACAGCTTTTTCAGAATTAAAACAATAACATTCATCTGGTTCTATACCTCTAGCGGCTACTTCTCTTCTAAAAGTAGTTGAGCCTAAAGGATAAAAATCAATCCCTTTTTCTAAAAAAAACGTTTCTAACAATAAAGCAATAATTTTTTTATCGACCTCATGGCGACGACTAGGCGACATTATTTCTAAAGTACCTTCTAAATATTTAAAGCGATAATGAGAATTATTTTGACAACTTTTTAATAGTGTCTGATATATATCCCAGCTAATCCCATTCATCAACAAAATTTGGTCAGAATCAACGTTTTGTAGTTCTGAGTGACTTGTCAATTCTTCCCATAAACTCAATTTTGCTAGTAAACCTAACATTGTCACTACTCCAAAATCCTGTAGATTTATCTTAGCAATTACCTGCGGTAAGGGACTTCCAGATAAAAAAATATCCAAACTGTAGGGTGCGTCAGTGCGATAGAACCTAACTATACTCAGAAATTATTCATACTGACGCACCCTACCCAACCATCAATTGCGGATAATTTATTTTTTGGTGTGTCCTAATTAATGATTTACATCTAATTCATGCTCATCACGAAGTTCCTGCGCCAGTTCTGCAAACTCTTCATCTCCTTCAAACATCCCAATAAAGTCTGTCCAGGGATTATTTGCTACTTCTAGCGTCACAGTTAGAGGATTCATAAATACTGGTGTTAGAGCGTGTTTGAAAAGTGTTTTGCTGCGATTTTAGACACTTGTTGATCCCCCCTAACCCCCCTTAAAAAGGGGGGAACTAGAATCAAAGTCCCCCTTTTTAAGGGGGATTTAGGGGGATCTGAAATGTTTTGCTACACCAATAGGGACTTTTCAAACATCCTCTTAGGTTCTCTTTCCTTATCATAATAAGTAGAACAGGGTAAATAATTAAAGGTTTGTAGTAAGAACTTTAGTTCTGAAATAAGGACTAAAGTCCTTACTACGAACTCAATCTTATTCTTTTTACATTACTTAACATATTTTGTTTTTTTTTAACTTGTTCTACTTACTTCTATCAACCAGCATTTTTCCCCGCTATTTCATCATTCCCCTTATCCCCAATCTGCGTCACCGTCTCTGGTAAATCAGCATTTAAAATACGTTCACTCAACCTTGCTAAAATTGCTTGGCGTAACTGCTGTTCATCGGGTAATTCTGCCAGAATCTTATCAACAATCTTCTCAACCTGTGATTCTCTCCCATGATCTACCCATACCATTTGATGGATTTCCTGACCATCGGGACGAGTCATGGTAATGCGTCGCGCTTCAAAACCTTCCCCCTTAGCGGCGACTTCTTTTTGTAATGCTTCCAAATTCTTAAACCGCCGCACCAAATCGGCTAATTTCATCTCAAACGCAGTTGCATCATCATCAGTCCATGATTCCGCCGGTTTATCTGCTACAATCATCACCAAAGCTTCCAACCATTGAGCATCTGTTTTAGTTTCATCTGATGCAGCGCGAATAAAGCGTTTTAGTAAAGGTTCAATACATTTTCCCGCCAAATAATTCGCCCTGACCCGCAAATCTTCCCTGAGTTTTGTTTCTGGACTTCTCACGCCAAAGGCTTCATAAATCAGTTTTTGACAATCACTCAATAAATGATCATAAGCTGTATGAATCTCTCTCAAAGCATGAACTAATTTAGTCCGTAAAGTTCTCGCCGTCACGCCATCATCCCCAGTTTCCGTCCCAATTGGGGGTAAGTTACAAGCTGCGGGTAAAGCTTTAAATAACAATTCATCTGGTTCGACAGTGGTTTGTAATGCTTTTAAAATTGCTCTGGGTTCTGCTTCTAGTCGTCGGGTTTGTTTGGTATATTTAGGTAATTTCTTCACAAACTGATAAAGTGGAGTCACCACCGTTAACAGCGTGGCGTTACGCACCTTACCCAAATTTTTTAACTGGGGATTGCGTAAAATTGCTTCTAATTCTTTGAATACTTCCGCCCTTAATCCGACGACTGCAAAATACTTCACAGCAAACCGTTCAGGATATTTAACTAATAATTCAAAATGTTCTGTTCCCAACACGGGAATAAATGTTCCATCTTGATACAGTCCCAAATCTTCAGCGTGATATAAAAGCACAGCCGCTAAAATCACGGGAATAGCACCCTGTTTGACACCAAATGGAGGCGCGGCTAAATGTTGATAGAGTAAATTAAATGTTTGGCTGGTTTCTGTGGCTGCTAAACAAAAATCTTCAACTGCTTCCCACAGAGAGTTTAAACCAGAATTGTCTAATGGCGGGTAAAAATCCCAGTTATCATCTTCTTGACGGTGAATCCCTGTTTCCTCTAACAGAGAATAATACATACTCACTTCCGGGCCATAACCTTCTAACCCTAATCTCTCTTCATACTGGTGTTCTAACATCGCCTGAATCAGTTCCCGTCTAGCTTTTGCCCCTTGGGAGGTTAAATCGCGACGGTTAATTAATTCATTCCACAGAATGGTACTGCGATGGTAAGTGCGATCGCATATATCAGAAAGCTTACTATTAAAGTCAGTAATGTTGTTGAGCGTTTCGATTTGTCCCTGAATCCAACATTGCTGATTCACCCCGATACTAAAGGACTGATTGAGGGTTTCATCTAAAAATTCTTCAGCTTCTTGTAAGCGATAATTTACCTCTTTCCTCGCTACCCCATCAGATTGCAACTCTTTAGCGGTTTTTTTGATATTACTTAACGCCACAAATTCCAGACTACGTATTCGCAAAATATCTAAGTTAGCTGCACTCAAAATCACCAATGGTTTACCGTCCTTAGTTGTGGAAGGAACAGAATTAGGCATTGTTTCATCTACCCAATAGCCGACAAAACCATCTGCATCTAAGCTACTGCAACTTAACTGACTCAAATCTTGGGAATTATCTAAATAATGGCGTTCAAAATAACGTAAAGTTCCCTTTTGATAACTGTGACGTTGAGCGACTAAAGGCCTTAAAGGACGGTGGATAGATAATAGTTTAACTAAAGGCGATCGCTCTTGTTCTATATATGTACTTAATTCACTGTCAACATTAAAATCTGAACCTTGCCAAATCCGCAATTCATCTAATTGACGACGATGAGTAATGAGATTCTGTTTTAGTAGTTTATCAATAATTTCCTGCCAATAATTAATCTCGGCATCTGACGGGAAATTACACATTGCTAAACAGACTAAATTTCTCGTCGCCCTCATTGAACCTGTCACTGTAATCAGGTTCAAAATTCCAATGGTTTTTAGTAACCTGAGACTATCTTCCTCTAACCGTTTAGCATCATTAATTAAATCTTGAACCTCTACCCATCTTTGCAAATTTGGACGAGAAGCTAAACCCATACCCGCAGATTCAATAAAATAATCATAAATTTGGTATAATTTCAGACAGGGTAATTCATAATCTTTAACTGTGACTTCCTCTAAGAAATTACGAAACGATAAAGGTTCACTACTAGTTAAAAATGTGAATAAAGAACGATCATTTTGAGCATATTTTTGACAGAGGCTGGGTAATACCAACGCCGATAAAGGATGTAGCGGATAAACTTTTTTGATAACTTGAGCAGTAACTTCTTCATCGACAATTATCGATTCTAAATACTTACTCCAGTCCTCCGAGTAAGTATTAATAGCACTCTTAATATTATCTGCTGCTGACGAGTCAATTGCTTCACCAATTAAACTCATCATTTGTCCAGATGATTCAGTAAAAGCAATATCCTCAAATCGCCCCTGAATTTTTGCCCATTCGTTCCGTTGAACATTTGCTAATCGTTGACCATATTCTGCAAAAGCTTGATGTAAAATCCCTAAAATATAAATAGGACTTTTGCTATCTTTCGGTAATTCAGCTAATTGTTGCAAAAGATATAAATCTTCATCTCCTTGAGCATGAGCAGCATACTCTAAATTTTTCCCTAGTTCATCAATAACTAAGAAAATACCCGTTTGCGATTCCTTAGCTAATTCCAAAACTAAATTCGGAATTTCTCTACTATCAACCTTTCCCCCATCATTAATTTCTGCTTCTAAATCTACCAACTGACGCACAACATTAATTTTATTCTTTTGGCTAGCAGTCCAGAAATTATCAACGCCAGTTAACAAAGCTCTAATAATAGTATGACTAATCGGTTCTCTTTGTCCCGTAGCTACAGCCCTAATTAATCCTTTGGGGTTAAGTGTCTCTTGAATTAATTGATAGATATCACTATCTTTTCCTAATTTATTTTCAGCTATTGATAAAGCTTTGATATGTATTTTACTTTGGGACTTAGCAGTCAGGGAAATTAAGTAATGAGCAAAAGCCGATTTCCCAGTTCCGTAAACACTAGTTAAAGTCCAAGCTCTATTTCCTTCATCAGCATTAAAACTATTTAAAATACGTTTGAGAGAATCAATTGCTCTTTTAGTCAGCACATAACCCTCTAAAGCTTCCACACTATCTAAATCTCTTTCTAAATTGATAGAACGAGAATAGCGACGCTGGAGACTAAAATAATGGGATAGCTTTTTGTTAGTCATAACTTCACTCATTTTTATTAAGATTTATTGATAATATTTTTCTAAAATTTCTTCAGCTAATATTTCTGGATTCTCGGGTAAAGATAACTGAATTAACCCAGCAGTATCTTCAAGAACTATCGTATCAAATTCTTTAGCTACTGTTTCAATAGCTGCACATAAAATACTTTCCGTTAGTTTAAATATCATCCCCGGACTACCTTCATCATATAGTAATTTACGAATAGTAATTGTTTTGCTATCTTGACTTACCCAACTAGCATATTCTAAACAAGTAGCCACTATTATTGATGCAGGTAAATTCACTTTTGCACCAATTTTAAACTGATAACTTTTCCCAAAATGACGAATTAAACCCAGTTCATTAAAAGGACAATCAATAGAGTCTTCGATTGGTGCATTATCTTTCACAAAATCCTGTGCTGCATACATTCTTAAAATACAACTTATATCTTTAATAAAAGAAGATTCAGCAATAGATTTATTGAAATTACCTATATAATCTTTAAGACCTACGAGAATATCTTCTTTTGTAAAATCTAAATCTCGAAAAACATTAAAAATATAATACCAAGCAGCCGCTTCACAAGTAGGTTTTAACAAATTCCAATGCAATAACCATAGTGAAGCCGGATCTTCTAAATAAGAGTCCCATCCGTTGTTTCCTAACAGTTTTTCTCCAAATGGTGTTGGTGAATTATTCTTATCAATAATTTTGAAAGCGGTACACCAATAACGAATAGCGCGTACCATGTTTTTTCCCACACCTAAACGCACAGGTGCATCATCTTGTAAGAAAATGCCAGGATTTCTCTTGGTTGCATCAAATCCTTTTTTCAACCAGCCAAAACGCGGGTGAAAAGTTTCATGGTTGGCAAATATTGGATTTACTGAATTTTCTTGAGATTTTAAGTTTAGAGTAGTTTGTGTCACGACTAGGTAAAATAGATATACTAGCAACTAGTTTTGTTATTATGACTCACAGAAGACAAATTTTAACTATTTCAGTAAAAAAATATGGAAATTTCAAGGATACTAAGTACTAGATTTTGCATATAGTTGTTTGAACTTAATTAAAGTCTGTATAAAATATTCTTACAATATAGTTTGAATCTCAAAAATTACTGCTATTGCTATATTAGCCAACATGTTTCAACGCTTCTCGTGAGATGAGATATTGTTTCTCAAATACCTCTAGGAAAAATAATGTAGAGACATAGCCATACTACATCCCTACAATAATTCTAAAAGACGCATATTTAATTTTGGGAGATATTTAATTAACTCCTCGCAACTTGCGGGTATTATCAACTAAACTCTGTGCAAAACCATCAAACCTTTGAGAAAGCTTTTCATCCAACAATTTCCCTTCAGGACTAAAAGCGCCCCAAGCTTGACCAATGGCAATTTGCTCTGGTATCACCCAGCCGTGTACCCACCTGACAATCAACCTTAACTCATTTAATGCATTGCTATTAGACTGACCACCTAATACACTCAGCACTCCTGTCACCTTACCGGATAGTTCTTCAAAACTCATCAAATCCAGAGTATTTTTTAGAACACCGCTAACACCGCCATGATATTCTGGTGTAGCTAAAATTAAGCCATCGGCAGCACTAACGGTATCACGTAGCCGCTGAACATCTGGGTATTCTGGATACTCTTTTCCACCGTGGCAAAATGGCAAATGCATCTGTCGCAAATCTAAAATTTCTACCTCTGCACCCAAAGCTTCTACACGTTGTGCTGCTACTTGCAAAGCTAGCTGGGTGTAGGAGTCGGGTCTTAAACTACCACCAAGTCCAACAATTTTCACCATAATTCACCCATCAACTTAATAATTTGCTGCTACTACTCATAATACTTGAAAGGCGTACTCATTACGAGTATGTTTATTTAGATTATACGTTAGATATAAACGATTTATATCCTGTTAGTCAAATCAGATGCTCAATGAAAATTGGCTCCTTAGAGCTTTTTGTCAAGGAACAGTTAAATAAAGCTATAGGTCAATAAGCTGAATCTGTACCTGATTGACACCCCGCTCTATCTAGACTGGTAAATGGGAGAAACTGGGGAATAGCTTTGTGTAGAAGTTAAACTAGATTAGAAAATAGTGTTTTCCAGTTATGGCGATTTTTGCTAGAAGAATAGGCATAAATCCAGCGCTCAGCTGATGCCAAGCAGACAAAAGGTAATTATTATGAAAAATTTCGGAAAAAAGGCATTGATAAAACAGAAATCAGCCGCCCTGGCAGCGAGTTTACTGATATTGCCAGGTATTTTTGTGGGTACTCCAGCCTTGGCTCAAAGGCCAGAGCGCGAATCCCTATCCTACAGTGAATTGCTTGAGAAAACTGAGCAAGGGCAAGTTCAAAGAGTTGAGTTGGACGAAACTGAACAGATAGCCAACGTTTATCTCAAGGGACAAAAGCCAGATACACCGCCAATAAGAGTAGATATTTTAAATCAAAACCCTGAGTTAATTAACGCTCTGAGGGAACAAAACGTTGATTTTGGGCAGGTTTCCTCTGCCAATAGCAGAGTTGCAGTGGGTTTATTGATCAACCTGATGTGGATTTTACCACTGGTGGCTTTAATGTTACTGTTTCTGCGGCGCTCTACCAACGCTTCTAACCAAGCAATGAATTTTGGCAAATCTAGAGCGCGCTTTCAAATGGAGGCGAAAACAGGAGTTAAGTTTGACGATGTAGCTGGTGTAGAAGAAGCCAAAGAAGAACTAGGAGAGGTTGTTACTTTTTTGAAACAGCCAGAAAGATTTACGGCTGTAGGCGCCCGCATTCCCAAAGGTGTATTGTTAATCGGCCCTCCGGGAACTGGTAAAACTTTACTAGCAAAAGCGATCGCCGGGGAAGCAGGTGTTCCTTTCTTTAGTATTTCCGGTTCGGAATTTGTGGAAATGTTCGTGGGTGTAGGTGCATCCCGTGTGCGTGACTTGTTTAAGAAAGCCAAAGACAGTGCGCCATGCTTAATATTTATCGATGAAATCGATGCTGTAGGACGACAACGGGGTGCTGGTATCGGTGGTGGTAATGACGAGAGAGAGCAAACCCTCAACCAACTACTCACCGAAATGGATGGTTTTGAAGGTAATACAGGTATTATCATTATCGCTGCCACCAACCGCCCAGATGTACTAGATTCAGCGCTGCTCAGACCTGGACGCTTTGACCGACAAGTGATTGTTGATGCACCAGATCTCAAAGGGCGATTGGAAATATTGAAAGTCCACTCACGCAATAAGAAAATTGACCCCAGTGTATCTCTAGATGCGATCGCTCGACGCACTCCTGGTTTTACGGGCGCAGATTTAGCCAATTTGCTCAACGAAGCAGCGATTCTCACCGCCAGAAGACGCAAAGAAGCTATGACCATCCTAGAAGTTGATAACGCAGTGGATCGGGTCGTCGCTGGTATGGAAGGCACTGCTTTGGTAGATAGCAAAAATAAACGCCTGATTGCCTATCATGAAGTGGGACACGCCTTAATCGGCACATTAATAAAAGGTCATGACCCAGTACAGAAAGTTACACTCATCCCACGGGGTCAAGCATTAGGCTTAACTTGGTTTACTCCCAACGAAGAACAAGGATTAATTTCACGTTCTCAAATCATCGCTAGAATTACTGCCACTTTAGGTGGTCGTGCTGCTGAAGAAATTGTTTTCGGTAAGCCAGAAGTAACCACAGGTGCAGGGAATGATCTGCAACAAGTTACCGGAATGGCACGACAAATGGTAACAAGATTTGGGATGTCTGATTTAGGGCCCTTATCCCTAGAAAATCAGAGTAGCGAGGTCTTTTTGGGGCGTGATTGGATGAATAAATCAGACTATTCTGAAGAAATTGCTGCCAAAATTGATGCCAAAGTCCGAGAAATTATCAACGATTGCTACATAAAAGCAAAAGAACTGTTGCAAGAAAACCGCATAGTCTTTGAGCATTTAGTAGATTTGTTAACAGACCAGGAGACAATCGAGGGCGAACGATTCCGCGAAATTGTTGCTGAATATATTCAAGTCACAGATGAAACATTAGTTGTGTCTCATTAGGATGTGATGAGGGATGAGGGATAAGACTTTTTTTAATAGCAGAAAGTCTTTCCCTAGGACTTCCAGAGAATAAATTAGTCAATTTATTCAGGTGATATTTTTCTTTTCTTTTCCCCCCTGCCTCTTCTTCCCCAGTCCCTAAAAAAATCCCCTAGTACATCAGCTAGGGGATTGAGTGAATAATTCTCTAATTAGGATGTTATTGTTCAATTACCATAGCAAGATTTTCATTCGTATATGTGCCAATGTGGCAATAAAAAAAGGTTTCAACTAACTCGTTGCTTAGAAAACATTTCTCTAAGAACTAATGCCGGGTCTACATAATCATTGACATACCTGATCTCCCAATGAAGATGAGGGCCTGTAGTGCGTCCAGTCATCCCTACCCGTCCTATTCTGGCACCAGTAGGTATTTGTTGACCTTCCCAAATTTGAACGCCACCTGGACCATCAATCATATAAGAACGACCTGATGCAGCTTCAACGTGTCCTTCCATGTGACAATAAGTATGTTGCCATGGCCCTGATTTAATCACTATACGAGTGCCGCAGGCGTCGTGATCGCTCACTCTGACTACCGTACCTCCCCACCAATTGCGAATATAACTACCTTGTGGGGCGGCCAGGTCTAAGCCTCTGTGAAATTCCACATTAGAGCCACCAGTTGCAGAACGACGATAGCCAAAAGGTGATGTGTAAGCTTGAAAATTTTCTACAGGAAAAGAAGCATCTGACCAACTACCATTTCTCACCAATGTGTTTGATTGTGCTTCTATGGCTGTAACGGCTTCTGGGTGAGGCAATATAGCGATTAAACTGACAATACTCAATCCTATTATAAATAGAATGACTCGAGGAAATACTAATTTATGTAGCCATTTACCCATCGTAATTTTGCTTAAAAAATATTTACATTTTTAGTCAAACAGCATACGATATTAGGCTTTAAACTGTCAAATTTCGTTTCTGATATTTTGCGTATATAATGAATATCTTGTTTAAATTAATACGTTTGTTAAAAATCGGCACTCTATAAAATACAGGACTTTGGAGCATCTAATTATAGTAATGTACCGTATGAATCTATACTGAAAAATAAGTGAAAACAAAATTTCCTGGCTAAGGCTCACCAAAATAGAGTTGCTAAATAAACGAAATCCTCCTAAGTTTTATGCTTAAAATTGCTTAAAAGGTAAATTTCATAGATCAAAGTTGACCATTTGCAGGACGCCCCAAGCTATGCTGACTGAAATTTTTCCTTTCCGTTTTGAGTTAGACACCATCGCCATCGCTGGAGCAAGTGTATGGTCATTAGCGCTATATCTCGCCTTTTCTCCAGTCAGTGAATGGGTGATTGAGCAGCTAAATCGCTGGTTTAACTTTGCCGAGCGATCGCTTTACACCAGCCAGACAGAATTTGAAAAGACACGTAAAGCCAGAGAATCTCAAAATGCTTTTTACGCTGCACTGTTTAGCATCATACCGTTTCTTGTAGTTGGCTCTTTATGCAACTGGGGCGTAGAAATTAGCTTAGGGCGTAGCTGGGCAATCAGCGTCGGTATACTCGCCTGTATTAGTTCCGGTATTTATGAACTGGGACGCAGAGATGGACAGTCTTTGGATTAGGGACAAAATTTTGGCGTTGTGTATTTGCGACAGGAATTAAAGATAGATTTTTAGCCAATGGGAGCCACTGTATAGCAGAGGTTTCCTCCGTTGTCGCAACTTTCATCGGCTTTGCCGACTTATAGCCAGTGGCGTGGAAACCCCAAAACCGCGCTACCCTGTTTTTGCGCGAAAAAATTATCCTATTAATCAACGATGCCCCAAAACTCAAAAGATGGAAATGTTGATTGACAAGGTAGAAGTCCTTAACCCTTTAAGGCCTTTCTAAAATTACGCCGATATGATTTATTAGCAATAAATAAAGCTGGCCATAGCAACGATAAACCAAGGCGATTGGGTAAACTTTGACTAAAATTAGTCCGTTCAAACCCACTCCAAAACTTCCAAATACCACCTACATAAACCACAAGTAAACCAAAAACAATAAAATTAGTCATTCCCCTCAAATCCCTTAGTAACTATAACTGTGAGAATTTTAGTCAAGTCTAACCCCTACGATCTAACTCTGGCTCAACTGCCAATGTAAAGTATAAAATTCTTTTGATTTTTGACCTCCAAGGCAGCGTTACCAGCCTCATCACCTATTGCCACAATAAAACATAGGCACAAAAAAGACCAATTAAAAAACAAAATGTAAAAGGATTATTCTTTTTCTCCATATTACTTTTTCCTTGATCCTTGTTGCCTTAAAGCTTTGAGGAAATATCAATCAGTAGCCTGGAATACCAGAGTAAGTGGTGAAAGTGTTGTTAATATATCCCAGTATGGACTAATGCCCAGTTGTCTTTAAGCATAGCTTTGACCACGTGGCTCATACAAACCTCAGCGATTTTTCAATTGTCTCTGAACACATAGGTGAAAGTGATGAGTAAACTTGCTTATTTCTCAGCAGATGCTTCTTGTGGAAGTTACTCAAATATCAATATCCATAGGAGACTAAAGAAAGAAAATACAACTGACTCTCACAGGTACCAAAGCAGCCCATGCTGCAAATAGCTAAGGAGGATTTATGCGTGCAGTGCTGATGGCAGGCGGTTCGGGAACACGGCTGCGACCACTAACTTGTGATCTACCCAAACCGATGGTGCCCATCCTCAATCGACCAATAGCCGAACATATAATTAATCTACTTACACGACATCAAATTACAGAAGTCATTGCCACATTACATTATCTCCCAGATGTCCTGCGAGATTACTTTCAAGATGGCAGCGACTTTGGCGTCCAGATGACCTACGCCGTCGAAGAAGACCAACCACTAGGGACAGCGGGCTGTGTAAAAAACATTGCCGAACTCCTTGATGAAACATTTTTAGTCATTAGTGGCGATAGCATCACAGATTTTGACCTCACAGCAGCAATTGAATTTCACAAACAAAAACGCTCAAAAGCCACGCTAATTTTAACCAGAGTTCCTAACCCCATTGAATTTGGAGTGGTGATTACTGATGAGCAAGGACATATTAGCCGCTTTTTAGAAAAACCTTCCGCCAGTGAAATTTTTTCTGATACCGTCAACACTGGTACTTACATTCTCGAACCAGAAGTTTTAGAGTATCTGCCCTCTCATACTGAAAGCGACTTTTCCAAAGACTTATTTCCTTTACTGCTGGCTAAAGGTGAACCTATTTATGGTTACATTGCCCAGGGTTACTGGTGCGATGTCGGGCATTTAGATGCTTATAGGGAAGCTCAATATGACGCTTTAGATCGGAAAGTAAAACTTGACTTTGCTTATCAAGAAGTTTCCCCCAATTTATGGGTAGGACAAAATACTTTTATTGACTCCTCAGCCCATATTGAAACTCCAGCCGTGATTGGCGATAATTGCCGCATCGGTGCCAGAGTTCAAATTGAAGGGGGAACTATCATTGGCGATAATGTCACCATTGGTGCTGATGCGAATCTCAAGCGGCCAATTTTGTGGAATGGGTCAATTATTGGAGATGAAGCCCATTTGAGCGCCTGTGTGATTTCCCGTGGTACGCGTGTAGATCGTCGCGCGCATGTTTTAGAAGCGGCTGTGGTGGGTTCGCTTTCCACTATCGGCGAAGAAGCCCAAATTAGTCCCAATGTGCGGGTTTGGCCCAGCAAAAAAATTGAATCAGGTGCCATTCTCAACATTAACTTGATTTGGGGTAACACCGCCCAAAGAAATTTATTTGGGCAACGTGGTGTCCAAGGATTAGCTAATATTGACATTACCCCAGAATTTGCTGTGAAGTTGGGTGCCGCTTATGGTTCGACTTTGAAACCTGGTTCTAAAGTCACAGTTTCCCGTGACCAACGGAATATTTCGCGCATGGTCACTCGGTCATTAATTGCGGGTTTGATGTCAGTAGGTATTGATATTCAAAACCTCGATGCTACAGCTATTCCCATTGCCCGGACAGTGATCCCCACCATGTCGGTGGCTGGTGGTATTCATGTGCGAGTACACCCAGATCGCCCAGACTATATCCTGATTGAATTTATGGATGCCAAGGGGATTAACATTACCAAAGCCCTAGAAAAGAAAATCGAAGGGGCTTACTTTAAAGAAGATATGCGGCGATCGCAAATTCATGAAGTTGGCGATGTCTCTTATCCTAGTCAAGTCATGGAACGTTATTGTACGGCTTTTGAAAAGCTGTTAAACGTTGATACTCTCCGCAACAGTCGGGCAAAAGTGGTAATTGACTACGTTTATGCTGTGTCTGGGGCAGTTTTACCGCTGATGTTAGATAAGTTTGGGGCTGATGCGGTGGTACTGAATGCCAGTGTGAATAAGTCAGCGATGTCAGTTACTGATCGTGAAGGGCTGCTAACTCAACTAGGTCATGTAGTGGAGGCGTTGAAAGCTAACTTTGGTGTCCAAGTATCAGCCAATGGGGAACAACTAATTTTAGTTGATGAATCAGGCTTCGCCATTCGGGGGGAAATTTTAACAGCACTGATGGTGGATATGATATTAACATCCAACCCCAGAGGCACAGTAGTTGTCCCAGTTCATGCTTCCAGTGCAGTAGAACAAGTCGCCCGTCGTCATGATGGGAGAGTCATTCGTACCAAAGCCAATCCCACAGCCTTGATGGAAGCTTGTCAAAAAAATTCCAATGTTGTATTAGGAGGTAGTGGCGAGACTGGTTTTATTTTCCCACACCTGCATCCGGGATTTGACTCAATGTTCTGCATTGCCAAGCTAATTGAGATGCTAACCATTCAAGAGCGATCGCTAGCTACTGCGCGTTCAGAGTTGCCCCGGGTAATTCACAAATCTTACACAGTCCGTTGTCCTTGGACAGCTAAGGGGGCATTAATGCGTTACTTGGTGGAAACTCACCCAGCCCAAAACCTAGAATTAATTGATGGGGTGAAAATTTGCCAACCCTATGATGACAGTTGGCTGTTGGTTTTACCAGATGCCAGCGAGCCTTTAGTGCATTTGTATGCCAACAGTAACGATCGCTATTGGGTGGATGAAACTGTGAGAAACTACCGCACCCGTGTGCAAACGTTTGTGGAAAGACAACAAGAACATCAGCCGGCAGAAGTTTAATTTTCCTGTCGTACACCATCGACAACTGGCTTAACTTGGTCACGGGAGAAGGGATCAGTACCACCAACCCAGTTAAAATCACTAATGCGGATACTAAAACCGCCTAATTCCAGTACTGGGTTATAACGCAAAGTTAGACCATAGGTGCGACGGCTATATTCCAAAATATAGTCGGTGCTAGTTTCTCTGCCAGTGTCCAAGTTAATTGCTGTTTGCAAGCCTAGGCGAAATGGCCCATAAATTTGCTGTGAAATGCCAGCACTCAGCACTTTGTTATCCACAGAACGATCAAACAAAAATGGTGATAATCCGCTATTTAAGCCCTGGGAATAACTGACATTGAAAGCAGTGTAGTCTAAATAAGGTCGAGAAAAATGACCAAACTGTCCAATTAAGCCAACTGTGCCAGTAATGGTACTTTGATTCTCGCCGTTAGAGTAGTAACTTGTAGTACCTGTGAGGCTGGCAATTGTTTGTACGTAAGGTACTACAGGGTTGGGTGTATATCTTAATCCTTCAGTAGCTGTAGGTGGTAATGGCTGACCTTGCCATAGTAAAAACCCTCTACTGAGGGTAGCACTGCCTTGTAACCGTCCTAAAGAGATGCGATTGTTTGTGCGGTCTGGTTCTAGCAAGTCTAGGCGGTCAGTGTTGGCATTGATGTATTGGGCGCCTGCTTGATAGCGGAGGTTGACGCCACTGTCACCTACAGGAATGTTGGGGGAACTGACCAGACCACCAATACTACTTTGAACAGTTTGAAAACCTAAACTGTCATTAAAAAAGCGATCGCGGTAGCTATATTCTAAAGTCAATATGTGAGGATTCACATCGCTCAATTCCTGGCGCATTTGCAAGTTAGCCCGGAAATTATCCTCTATTGTGCTTAAATCCAAACTAGTTAATTCTCCAAAACCCTGGAGTGTCGTGCGGGGATTGAAAACAGAATTGACCCTAGCTGTCAAACCAAACAACGCGGGTAAATCCCCAGTACCTTCTTGCACCGCTTTTTGCACGAATAACTGAGGCGTGATCCGCAATTGTGTCTGTTCGTTATCTATGGGGCTAAATCCCCGTTCTACAAATAAACCACCCCGCCGATCACCATCAAAACCAGGAGAAACTATAAAGGGTGAGGTATCCCGTTCTAAACGGTCAATGGTTTGTCTATCTACGGGAATAGGTAACGATATCCTTTGGTCAAAGACTAAACGCTGTCCCTGTGTGGTGATGCTTTCCACTAGAGGTGACTCCCGAACAGAAGTTACTCTTGATGCTCGTAACTCTAATTCTGGTGGTGAAAAGGGGTCATTGGTGATTCGCACATCTTCTGCTTGCCAACCACGGGGATAAAACTCGATCCGTTGCGCTTCAAACCGTAGCCGCCTTACTTGGCCTCCGGCTGCTGGTGGCGGGAGATTGCTAGCTCCTTGACCACCTGTGGTAAAATCAATTCCCCCTGGGCTACTGACACCAGTTAGTGGCTGATTGCGTCTAATGCGATCGCTTAGTGGTTGGCGGGGTACTCCTCCGGCTGTGACATCATCTGGTGAAAAGGCTAAGTCTGTTTGCGCTGAGGGGACAAAAATTTCCCCACTGCCGTTTTCTAGTTCACCGCTGTCTTGAATAAAATTATAAGTAAAGCGTTGTCCTCGCAATACTTGATCTCCCCGTGTTAAGGCTACGTTGCCTTCTCCTACGGCGATTAAGTTGTCTAAATTTACTTGCAGGCGATCGGCATCCACCACTGCGCCATCAAATCTTACTACCACATTACCTTCAGCCGTGATAATTCGCCGTTGTTCGTCATACTCCTGCCTATCTGAGACGACTTCCACAATTCTTTCTCTGGCTGGCGACGTCGGTGCAGGCTTTTGTGCTTGTTGAGTGGGTGACTTAAATTCGATGGTGGAATTGCCAGATTTGAACTCTAGAGTATTTTGTACTGGTTGAGAACTAGGCACATAATCGGGATCTTCTACGCTCAGATTGATAGTTTCTGGAGACTGTTGTGCCGGACTATCATTTGCCTGGGCTGGTGGGGGCGCTGTTTGGGCTAAGATTTTCCCTGGGAATGTGGTGCTAGGTGTCTCCATCTGCCCCATAGAATAACCTACTGCCTGGGGTTGCCCCAAATTCGCGGCACTTTTAGAAACCGTGAGGGGAGAAAATTCCGCAGGGAAGGTTTCCGGGGTATTGGGTGTAGCTAAAGTTTGGGCAGATACTAAGTTATCCCTAACGGCGTTAAGGGGTGCTGACACATCCCAAAAATCTTCGGCATCCCCCGCAGGAGAAGTCTGGGAACTTTCTCGTGGTGATGGGAATGTTTCTTGATGGGCTTGGGTATGAGTAGTAACTTCTCCCACCGAGGGAAACTGGTTTTCACTGACAGATGGCAGAGAACTTACTGTTTGTACTGATTCAATAATGGGAACTGGTGTAGGCGGCAGAACTGGATGAAGCATATCTGGGCAAATCAAGCTAAAAAATAGCCAATTGATAGCCGGAAGGATGAATTACACCTTTCCCTTCCGACTTTTGCTGTCTGCCTACATGTAGTCAGCTGCCAAGAGAAGGAGTTTTGGTGTTTTCCGTCTTCCGGCAGTTGTGGATGATTTGTCGTAATCTTACTCTGAATCCCGGCGTCCGGGGTTACGAGCAGGATCATTAGACAAGAATCCGAAGACGAAGATAGCCACGAAGAAAGCAACAACAATATAAACAGCGATTTTTAAAGTCACCATAGAAATATCTCCAAAGGGTGTGAGAAAAAAGCTTCTCTCTCAGTATCTGCCATGCAGAAAAGATAGCTACTTTATATTACCGAAATCTCGACCCTTTTTGAGATGACTCTGATGAGAGTAAAGAACTACTTCGCAACAAGTTACTCAAGAGAATGCAGCAAAGTTGGCTATTATCCCTTGGTGTAGTTAGTCTGACTGGTGGATGCCCCTAAGTTGTTGTTGACTGGTTACTCTTGTGACGTTGACTTATAGCAGAAGTTTCTTCCCACTATTTTATTTCTCTACAGTCTGCCATCTCTCATCGCCAAACCGCAAGCCAGACTTTGCTGATTTTATGCCCTTATGAAGATGCTACCAAATTTTTAACTCGGCTTTTAATCACTCTCACAGGCGCACCTACGGCTATAGAGTAAGGAGGAATATCTTTATTAACCACTGATCCTGCACCAATAACACTGCCTTTACCAATAGTGACGCCATCTAATACGGTTACTCCATGACCTAGCCAACAGTCATCTTCAATGACAATTCCTTTACGAGTTACGCCTTGGTATCTTATGGGTGTTGTCGTGTCGGCAAATTTGTGGCTATTGGCATATATTCCCGTATGAGAGGCGATCATGCAGTGCTTGCCAATTTTGATGTCTCCAGGCCCGGCAATACAAACATGAGGGGCGATAAAGGTTTCGTCATCAATATATATGCAAGTATCGTCTAAACATCCAATATCAACGTAGCGCTCAATTGCTACGCCATTTCCCAAATAAAGTTTATTATTTTCATGTCCTTGAGCATCCATACGGACACCTTTAAAAATATATACGCTATTGCCCATCTCAATAGCATCAGTTCCCATAAATTCCACATCGTTTTGGATATAAATTGCGCTACCCATGCGCCCAAAAATTTGACGATATACTAGATTGCGTAGTTTTGGGCCTAAAAGAATTGTCGGCATATCACCTAAGCAAGTGGTGATAAATAATTCTTGGAATCGTTGCCATTTGGAAGAGTATCGCTTGTTATTCATGATTAAATAGCTCTCACATCAAGTTTTGTGGTCAGTCTTGGAGATGTAGGTGTTAAGAAGAGATTGTTTCTTCTGGTAGTGCCAATAAACCTGATATGTTTAAAGTGAGGAATTTGCTGTGCAATTACACAAGAATTTCCTCCATTTATTCAATAGTCTGTTAATCCGCTAAAAACTAATTGCTAGATTTTCATCAGTATGACATTTTAGTAATTTCCACACATGGTAGAAATTGATAAATAGAAAAGTTACTGAGCAATTGTAGTGACTGCAAAAATCATCATGCCAAAGTTAATTTATTAAATTAACTAAGAAAATATACAGGCAATAACTAAGGATTCACAGCACAAGAACTCAGAATATTAAATTGAATTATTGGGTGTTTAAGAGCCAAATTGACTTTATTTAGCGCATTTGCCCAAAGAATAAAAACAACTTTCATCTAGTTATTCACATTCGAGTTGTTTTTGATCAAGACAATTAATTTGGCTTTTCCAACACAATTACATTTTTTGTTGCAGGCGATAGTGCAAGTTTGGCAGATAAATTTTTCCACACAACTTATGGAAATGTAACTCTGCTGTAATTCATTAGTAGCTTTATTAATTAAGTAAATCAATTTTAGGGTGGAGTGTCACCCACTTCAGCCATCACATTAAAATTGAGCATCGGTGCAAACAAATAAGCGCTTCCACGACTACAATGACGACTTTCTTGCAACGAATTTCTAGAGTATACTGCGCTAATCATGTTGCAAACCGATGAATTACAGACAAAGAAAATCACAATTCCAAATTACATGCAAAATTTTTCGTGATAGTTGTTTTTAAGATTAGCATACTTTATTTCTCTTGGAACACTTTTAGGAAGTAAGTTTTTTGATTTTTGATTATCAATAATATTTTGAAATTAAATTAACATTATGGGTTACGTATTCATTAGCAAACCAATATTTTTATACCTATATAAAAAAATACATTTTACTTGAGGTTAATTGATTGGATTTATGACACATACTAAATAAATTACTGGTTACTACTCAAGCGATAATATAACTGACCTAATAATGCACAATTTGTAAATCACCCTATGAGATGAGCCAAATGGGTGATGCGCCCTTGATCCTATCCATTATAAATTGTGGACACATTATAGATATAACTGGTATCCAACATTAAATTTACACGGCAAAAGCTCATTCACACACTTGGTTAAAATTATGGTTTCCATTAAAGAAATTGTGCAGCAAGCTTTAACCTCTGGCTCTTTCAGTGTTATAGCTCAAGACCAGATAGAAATGTTACTACAAGATAGTTACGACTCGGATGACTTAGATGCATTTATCATCTTGCAGCGAGCTGTCGTAGCTGGTCATGTTAAACAAGAGTCAAACACGCCAAAAGCTTTGCTTTCATCTTATAGTAAAGATTCACCATCTAATATTAAACTAGCTTATCAATTAGCAGCAGAGATGGCTTTTGCAGCAGCGGTCGCTTTAAGTATACCTCAAAATTCTCATACCAGTTTATTCTAGGCGCATAATCATTATATTAATACATCATAATTTGTCAATTTGCTGTGTCAATCGGCAGACTACATTTGTGTGTTTGCAGAGAAACAATTAGACGCACTATATCTCCAAATAGCTCAAAATATAGCAATAATTAATACTTTATTTCAGTAATTTTTTACTCTGGCGATCGCTGATGACAAAATTAACTCATTTCTCGCCCTAACAAAAGCTGTTATGGTTGATCTTACAAGGGAAATTTGTAACAAAAATGACAATTGATCCAGAGGATATTTGTCAAATATCGAGTGAGATTAATATTTTCTTCCGGAAAAAAGGGTGAATGAGAATTTATTTATATTTATTTAAGTATTTGTGATGGGACAATAATTAAATTTTACTATACTAAGTAAATACTTGAGGGAAGCGCATAGACTTAGAAATGCCCTTGGTGTAAACTTTAGCAGCGATGGTAAGAATAATTTTCCATGCTTAACAAAGTCATCGCAATTTTACAAAAGCGGTAGCAAGAATTGGCAACATTGGGTAAAGACAGTAATAAAGACAATTAAGCATCACCAAATTAAACCTGGAGTTTTAGTAACCTATGCAGCCAATTCGTACATTTAACGTTTCACCTTCATTACCGCAGCGACTCGAACCACTGCGGCGATTAGCATATAACTTGCACTGGGATTGGAACGTTGAGTCTAAGGATTTATTTCGGCGCTTAGATACCGACCTGTGGGAGTCTAGCCGTCACAACCCAGTGTTAATGCTGGGAACAATCAGTCAGGCGCGACTTTTAGAAGTGGTCGAAGATGAAGGCTTTCTGGCGCAAATGGATCGAGCTAACCGCCAGTTAAAAGATTATTTACAAGAACGCACCTGGTATCAGAAACAACGTAGCCACAAGCCGAAAGAATGCTACGCCTATTTTTCGGCTGAATTTGGCCTGGTAGATTGTTTACCCGTCTATTCTGGTGGCTTGGGTGTTCTGGCTGGGGATCACCTGAAATCTGCTAGTGATTTGGGGTTACCTCTGGTGGGTGTCGGTTTGCTGTATCAGCAAGGATATTTTGCTCAGTATCTCAATGCCGATGGTTGGCAGCAAGAACGCTACCCCATCAACGATTTTTATAATATGCCTCTGCACCTAGAGCGCAATCCTGATGGTTCAGAACTGAGGATTGCAGTAGATTATCCAGGACGCCAGGTTTATGCCAGAGTTTGGCGCGTACAGGTGGGAACAGTTCCACTGTATATGTTAGACACCAACATCGAACCCAATAACCCTTACGACCACGACATCACCGACCAGCTGTATGGTGGTGATATCGATATGCGAATCCACCAGGAAATTATGCTGGGGATCGGTGGCGTGCAGATGTTGAAAGCCTTGGGTTATAACGTCACCGCTTACCATATGAATGAAGGTCATGCAGGATTTTCCGCTTTAGAGCGTATCCGCATCCTGATTCAAGAAGAAGGCTTGAATTATACCCAAGCCAAACAGGTGGTGGCTTCCAGCAATATCTTTACCACCCACACCCCAGTCCCAGCGGGAATTGATTTGTTTTCTCCTGACAAAGTGATGCACTACCTGGGGTACTATGCAGAAATCTTTGACTTACCCAAGGAGCAATTTTTAGGACTGGGAAGGGAAAATACTGGTGATTTATCTGCACCTTTTAGTATGGCGGTGTTGGCCTTGAAGATGGCAACATTTTCTAATGGTGTGGCTCAGTTGCACGGTGTAGTGTCACGGCAAATGTTCCAGGGTTTATGGAAAAAGGTACCAGTAGAAGAAGTACCCATTGCTGCCATTACCAATGGTGTTCACGCCCGGAGTTGCGTAGCGAAATCAACTCAAGAGTTATACGATCGCTACTTAGGGCCCAATTGGTCATCATCACCACCAGATAGCCCGTTATGGGAGCGCATGGATGCGATCCCCGACGAAGAGTTGTGGCGCAATCACGAACGCTGCCGCTTAGACATGATTTTATATGTCCGGGATCATTTAGTGAAGCATTTACGCGATCGCGGTGCTTCCGCTTCAGAAATTGGCCAAGCCCAAGAAGTTCTTGATCCCCACGTTTTAACTATTGGTTTTGCCCGGCGTTTTGCTACCTACAAACGCGCTACTCTTTGGATGCGCGATTTGGAACGCATCAAGCGGATTTTGCTAGGCAACAAAAACCGGAAAGTGCAATTTGTGATTGCTGGTAAGGCTCACCCCAAGGATATCCCCGGTAAAGAACTCATCCGCGACATCAATCACTTTATCCGCGAACACCACTTAGAAAAACAGGTAGTATTTGTTCCCAACTACGACATTCATATCGCTCGGTTGATGGTAGCTGGTTGTGATATTTGGTTAAACACACCCCGTCGTCCACGGGAAGCCTCCGGAACCAGTGGAATGAAAGCCGCCATGAATGGATTGCCCAATTTAAGTGTTTTAGATGGCTGGTGGGATGAAGCTGATTATGTCCGCACCGGTTGGGCCATTGGACATGGTGAAAATTACGATGATCCCAATTACCAAGACGAAATAGAAGCTAACGCTCTGTATGAGTTGTTAGAGAAAGAGGTTGTACCTTTGTTTTATGATCATCAAGATAATGATGGTTTACCGAGGGCATGGGTAGCCAAAATGAAAGATGCAATTCGCTTGAATTGTCCTTTCTTTAATACAGCCCGGATGGTAGGAGAATATGCCCAACGAGCTTATTTCCCAGCAAGCGATCGCTATCATATCCTGACTACCGATAACTATGCTCCAGCTAAGGAATTAGCCCATTGGAAGGAAAAACTGAGCGACCACTGGTTTAACATCAAAATCAAAGACATCGATATATCGGCAGATGCAGATATTGAAGTTAATCAAACCGTTGCCGTTAAAGCTAAGGTTGATTTAGCAACTTTGAGAAATGATGATGTGCGGGTGGAGTTATATCAAGGTGCCATTGACGCTAACGGTGATATTGTCCATGCTGTGCCGGTAGTCATGGATTACCAAGGACAGGATACACAAGGGTTAAGTATTTACACCTCTAACATCACCTACACAGCCTCTGGTTTACAAGGTTTGTCTTTGCGTGTGTTACCGCAGCATCAACACTTGTCTAGTCCTTATGAGCCGAGGTTGATTGCTTGGGCAGAATAATTGTGAGGGAGTAGGGAGTAGGGTATGGAAAATATTTTCATTACTCACCACTCTCCCTTTTTTCTGGGATGACGATGTAACCAGTGGTGCGATCGCCTAGTACTAAGTTACGTTGTTCACCCCAGTACCACCAATGGGCGGCTACATAAGCACAAATCAGGCTATCTAGTTTGTCTTCGGTTGCTTTGAGGGCTGCGCCTGTACTGGGGATTTCGGAAGATAGCGAACTACAGAGGCGCAGAGGAGGTTCTAAGGTGGGGAGAATTTCTACTATGAAATTGTAGAGTTTAATTAATTCTAAGCGACGCTCACTGAGGCGTCCTTTTTTATATTTGAGGATGCGTTCTAAGTTGAATAAATTTACTATTGCGGGATGGGGAAAAACTTCTATTTGATATCTGCCAAGTTTTTGGGGATCAATTTCGGGTGCGTGGGCAAATCCACGACGTTCTAATTCTAAACCAAAGTTGATGGTACGTTCTGCAAAAGGTAGGTTTTGATTAGCTGGGTAACATCCGGCGTGATATTTACCAAAGTATTTGTGTGTTAGTTTGTCGGGAAGACGACTACCTGTAGCGTTGGGGATCAAGGTGGGTGCATCTACGCCAATGATGGCTGGTTCGTCTGGTTGTACCTTTTGCTCAATCCAAGTGAGGATATCTGCAATAAATTCTTGGCGGTCTAAATCTAGTATTTGCAGTTTTCCTGCGATTAGTTCTAAGCAGCATAAACCGCTTGGTTGTGATTTCCAGCCTAAATCAATGCCGATAAATTTCATGATTGTTAAATGTAAAAAATATGAGTTAAGATATTGATTAATATATTAATCATTTAAATTTAGATAATTGTAAGTTTACTATATTACAAGATATTTAATGCGTGTTATTAGCAAAAGAATACTTCGGGAATTTTGGAAAAAACATTCGCAAGCAGAGTCAGCACTTATACTATGGTATCAGCGTATATCCGATTCTGATTTTCAAAAGTTTAATGATGTGCGAAAGATTTTTCCCTCAGCAGATTTAGTCGGCAACTTCACAGTATTTAATATTAAAGCTAATCATTATCGACTCATAACATATATCGATTACGAGTATCAATTATTATTTGTTCGGGCTGTACTCACCCACGCTGAATAAGATCAGGAGAATTGGAAAAATGACGAGTGGTTTAAAAACTCCTAGTACCTACTATATAGAGCTAATTACTACGTTTCCCCCACGACCCATTACTAATGATGATGAGTTAGTTGCTACCCAAGAGCGAATCAATTATTTATTAGATCAAGGAAATTTTACACAAGATGATAAAGACTATTTAAAAGTTCTTGCTACTCTTGTTTATGACTATGAACAAAGCTATGAATTAATACCTACTCTTAAGGGAATAGAACTTCTCAAAGCATTACTGGAAAAATCTAATTTGCAACCCAAAGATTTAGCTACTCTTTTAGAAAGTGAATTAACCGTTTTAAATATTCTCAATGGAACCCGCCAATTAACGGAAATTGAAATTCAAAAATTAGCAACTTTTTTTCAAATTTCACCTACTTACTTTGTTAAGTAATTGTTTTTAGCCAAACCCTAAATATTAATATTTAAAAACACCTATTATTGATGAAAGGTTCCTAACATATCAGCTAATATTTCTTCCATTCACGGAATCAGTGCTTTACTTTACATAGCTTGGTTTTTTCAAGTCGTTTTACTTACTAAGTTTTATTGCATTAACTTGTAAAAATTATACATAAGTAGGATGGCGTAAATAATTAAAGGTTTGTAGTGAGTTAGCGCGATCTTGCGGGTCTCCCCCATGAGCGACTAACGTTCGCGTCAGCGTGCCGGAGGCATCACTCGAAGAGTGAGGACTTTAGTCCTCAAATAAGGGCTAGAGCCGCTGACTACGAAATGAATTTTAATTATTTTACATTGCTTAACATAGTTTGATTTTTTCTCGCCGACTTACTTATACCAGTTCAAGACAGGGAACAGAAAGAAATTAGCAATTAGCGTATATCTCTAACTTGACTTTAAGGAGAAAAGCAATAAGCTCTAATGTGACACATCGTCCGTAGACTGATAGTCCATAGACATTGACAATCGGCACATGAATGAGTCGAAACAAAAAATTCTTTGTGCTTTAGGTTCTCTAGTCAGGCAATACAGAATAGAACAGGGGATTTCACAAGAAGAGTTAGGACTACGCGCTAACTTAGACAGAACATACATATCCGGCGTGGAACGTGGAGTCAGAAACCCTTCCCTAACTGCTCTGGTAAGTCTTGCTCATGGCTTAGGAATTAGTGTTTCGATTCTTCTCAAGCACCTAGAAATAGAAGCAGATAAAATACAGTGAACAACAAAGAAAATTTAGGTGAAACAATTAGGAGTCAATTTAAACAAGGCTCAACCCAATTGAAAGTCTTTAATTTGTTGTCAGATCAAAAATGGCATTGTCGTCGACATGAAACAAAGGAAATTGGATCTGATCAGTATGCAGGTGGGGGTGGTATTCAAGGATTACAACGTGGAAACAAGCAGCGACCTGGACTTATTATCGAAACTGAAAGTAAATTATGATTAATGGCAATATCATTTAAATAAGGAATAAGTGCATAACCAATACACTCGGCTAAACGTGGTGGGACTGCATTACCAATTTGCCACATAGCTTTTTTCATAGTTCCTTCAAAAATAAATGAATCGGGAAATGTCTGTAATCTTGCCATTTCTCGTGCTGAAATTACCCGGTTTAAATATGGGTGAATATGAGTACCACCATGATTTTCTTTCACAGTCATACTCGGTTTACCAGTATATTGCCGTTTGAACGCATCTACAAATTTTTTATATAAGGAACCACCAGGGGGAACTTGAGCCAGACGTTCCATATATTCCGGTGAATGTTTAGTCCACTCATGATTAATCTCCGGGATAAGAGTGTATTCTGGTAAGTCAGAAATGGCTGACTCAATAGGTTTATATTCTTCAATGTTTAATTGAGATTTAGGATAAGGATTTGGCATTCCAAATCTATTAGCTATAAAAATAGCTCTTGGTCGAATTTGTGGTACTCCATAAGCAGCAGATTCGAGAATTGCTACAGAAACATGAGGATAACCAATAGACTTAAAAGCTTCAATAATTGCTGTTTTCACACTCCCTTTTTGAATTGTCAAAATGCCTGGTACATTTTCCATCACTACATACCAAGGGCGGATTTCTGAAACTACACGTACAAATTCATAAAATAACCTATTGCGCGGATCTTTTGGGTCACGCTTTCCTGCTACTGAAAATCCCTGACATGGTGGACCACCAACAACAACATTTACTTCAGGTGAGCCAATTTGTTGCAGCCAATCTTGGGCAGAAAATTGTTCAATATCTCCACAAAAGTGATGACATTGGGGGAAATTTTTTTTGTGAGTAGCAGAAGCAATTGGGCTAATTTCTACACTAGCTAATGGTGTGAATCCAGATTGTGATAACCCTTGTGTGATTCCCCCTGCACCACAAAATAGATCCACAAACGTATATTTAGATAATAAATTTTGTGGAGAAGTAATATCAATAAATTGCTTATATGGATCAGAGTTATCTTGATCTAGTTCGCGCTGAATACGCTGATAACGTCCTAACTTTGGCTGCTTTTGCTTTTTGATAGGATTACCCTCATCCTCATGTGGAAAAAGATCAAGTTGTGTTCCTTGCATTGGATGCTTGATATTAAGGTCTGGCTAAGTGTGACAGATTGTCTACAATAGATCAAGGATACCTCATCGCCAAAACAAGAGGCTAGACCAGTAAAAAATATCTATTCTTATCAGCTTACTGTCCAAAATACTTTAGATAGAAATCATCACTTAAGATCCAGTTGCCCAGGAAAGTGTCAAAATTGAATGAGTTTTGTAATCGCCACTTTATAGAGGGCGGATTTGAGATAAATTAAGTTGAAATTTATGGGCAAGCAGCGTATTCTTTCTGGAGTTCAACCAACGGGTAATTACCATCTGGGTAACTACTTAGGAGCCATTCGCAACTGGGTAGAAGGTCAGAGTGAATACGAAAATTACCTGTTCGTGGCTGATTTGCACGCGATTACGGTACCACATGACCCCAAACAGTTAGCATCTGATACTTATACATTGGTGGCGCTGTATCTAGCTTGTGGTCTGGATTTAAATCACTCCACTATTTTTGTGCAATCTCACGTCTCTGCCCACAGTGAACTTACTTGGTTGCTTAACTGCATCACACCTTTAAACTGGTTGGAAGACATGATCCAGTTTAAGGAAAAGGCTGTCAAGCAAGGTGAAAATGTCAGTGCAGGTTTGTTAGACTACCCTGTGCTGATGGCTGCTGATATTTTGCTGTATCAAGCTGATAAAGTGCCAGTAGGTGAAGACCAAAAGCAACATTTGGAATTGACAAGAGATATTGCAGCGCGGTTAAATCACCAATTTGGTAAGCCAGACCAGCCTGTACTCAAGTTACCAGACCCTTTAATTCGCAAGGAAGGGGCAAGGGTGATGAGTTTGGCGGATGGTACACGCAAAATGTCTAAGTCTGATCCTTCTGATTTAAGTAGGATTAATTTATTAGATCCACCAGATCAGATTCAATATAAAATTAAACGCTGTAAAACCGATCCGGTTCGGGGTTTGACTTTTGATGATCCAGAGCGTCCAGAGTGTAATAACTTGTTAACGCTGTATATGTTGCTATCTGGGAAGAACAAAGAAGCCGTAGCCGCAGAATGTCAGGATATGGGCTGGGGACAATTTAAACCATTATTGACAGAAACAACAATTAATGCTTTAAGACCCATCCAAGAAAAATATCAGGCAATTATGGAGGATCAAGCTTATTTAGAGTCTGTATTACGTGATGGACGAAAAAAAGCTGAGGCGATCGCTAACCAAACTTTAGCACAGGTCAAAACTGCCTTGGGTTATTCTCTACCCCTATAAGGTTTGCACTTTTAGGCGTAATTCGTTATAGCCTTTAAAGAAACCGAAATAATAATGTTATGCAGGATACCCAAAGTTCCACAGTTTTAAATTCATTTCGTCATGCTGTACAAGGTGGTGAATTTTTAGTTACTGCTGAAGTAGCACCCCCGAAAGGGGGAAATCCAGCCCACATGCTATCAATGGCGGCGACCCTTAAGGGGAGGGTTCATGCCGTCAATATTACCGATGGTAGCCGCGCAGTTTTGCGGATGTCTTCGTTAGCAGCGTCAGTCATTTTGTTACAACACGGTATTGAACCAATTTGTCAGGTTGCTTGCCGCGATCGCAATAAAATTGGTTTACAAGCTGATTTAATGGGGGCCCATGCTTTGGGTATCCGCAACATTTTGGCTTTGACTGGCGACCCTGTAAAAGCAGGCGATCATCCTGATGCTAAAGGCGTGTTTGATTTAGAAGCTGTGCGACTGTTGCAACTAATTGGGAAAATGAATCAAGGTGTTGATTGTCATGAAAAGCCCTTAACCGATGGTGCAACAGATTTATTTACAGGTGCAGCTGTAGATCCCCAATGTGCCAGTTGGTCAAGTTTGCAAAGTCGCTTTGAACGTAAAATTGCCGCCGGAGCGCAGTTTTTTCAAAGTCAATTAATTACTGATTTTGAAAAGCTAGAAAAGTTTATGGACAACATAGCGTCTGTTCATCAAAAACCAATTTTGGCTGGAATTTTTCTGTTGAAATCGGCAAAGAATGCCCAGTTTATTAATAGATGCGTTCCGGGAGTAAATATTCCCCAGCATATTATTGATAGGTTGGCACAAGCCAAAGACCCACTAGAAGAGGGCGTAAAAATTGCGGCAGAACAAGTGCAAATTGCGCGGCAGTTGTGTCAAGGTGTTCACATGATGGCCGTAAAGCGGGAAGATGTGATTCCACAAATTTTGGATTTAGCCAAAGTTGTACCAGTTAATCATGTAGTAGCCAAGTAGATAGGCAGTAGGCTATGCCCCGCCATAACTGAGGAAATGCGTAGGCATAGCCAGCCTGAGGCATAGACTAACAATACACCGAGCGTATCCTTGGCTACCCTTGAGAGTACTGTCAGTTCAGACGTTATCTGCTAAAGTAAAAGTTGTATTTACACCAATTCTATCCAAAAATAGATATTTCTTGGTAACAAAAGTACATATTATTCTCATTAGTGATACTAGTGATCAATCTTTCCCAAAAGCGTTAGTTACTGAAAGTAGGGCATCGTTTGCAAGCAAAAGAGATTAAGGATCAGCTAAAAGACCTCATCGAGCAAGCCTCCTCGATAGATCCCAACTTGGCGAAAAAATTGCGCGAGATTAATCGTTGGGTAAAAAATATCAAGCCCGGTTCTCTGACTGCTAAACCATTTGTCCTAGCATTTCTTTTAGAAGTAATTACAGATTCTACCATTTGGCTGATTATTCAATCATCACCTTCGGTAGAAGCACAAAATGCCAAATTTGAGCAAATGACGCCTAATGAAAGATACTGGTATGGCTATCTTTTTCCCAGATGGATAAATGCCACCGATGCCAAATTTTATATTTGGAAACAAAAACTCATGGCAGGAGAATTTAATCAGTTAGATGATGATATTATTAAAGCTATAGCTCACAATATTGTTCAGCGTGAAGGTAGTGTTTGGCATCGTTACATCGCCGACCTTTCTATGGCCACAGATTTAATTATCAGTAGTCATCAGCAAAAACCCTTATGTATTCAAGTTACCAGTGTTTCGGAAGAGTTTAATCATCAAAAGTATCATTATTGGCAAAATACACTGCATTCATGGGAAATAGAGAGAGGATTATTTTTAAGTTACAATCCCAAAGATGTCAATTTCATCAAGCAGTTAGTTAATATAGCACTGTATAACAGTGACTATCTTTCAGGTGGCAAGTATTTGAAGTTTTCCTGACGCTCTTAACGGTGCAATAATTGAAGATTTGTGTTTGGCCTTACATACTTATCAGCGCATCACAGCTTTTATGGCTAACCGACAAGAAACTCATAGTTACAGAAATCCCGTGGAAGAATTTTCGCAAGTTTTAACAACTGCCCGAAGAATGCAGCATGACTGGCTAACATACGGTGTAGATTATGTCCATTTTTATGTTGAAGATGCAAATAGTGATTGGCTAGAAACATGGGGACATGATGAAATTTTAGGTAATAGGGTATTAGATGTTATTAAAGAATTTTTAGTCAGTGATGATGATGTAGCTGTCAGTGTCAGGCAGTATTTAGGAGAGCGATCGCTTTTTGATTTTGCAGTCAATTTAGCAGAATGTTGGAGAATTGCCACAGGAAATGACAGGTTATCTATAGTCAGAAATCTGTTAGCTGGTGATGACGATCATGTTGATCTAAATAATGCAGAGTTATTGAATTTAGCAGATAGTCTGTTAGTGAAATTAGCAGATATTTCTGAGTGTTAAAATAAAAAACCCCTACCGTGTATACACAAATCATCTGATCCGTGAAGCGATTGTGTGGGTCAGCTGTAATCAAAATTGGTAATATAATTGACGAAGAGTATACCCAACTTCTCAGTACAGTGTTAGGCTGAAGTACTCAAATATCAATAATTACCGATTTTGTAAATTTTAAAGCCATGTCTAAGCTAATACTAACGACCTTATTCACCACAGCACTGCTGTTGACATCTGCTAATCACCCTAGTGTGACATTAGCTGGAACCTGCGCTTCTCAATGTGGGCTGCGTCCCATGCAGTTTACACCAGGACAACGCGTTCGAGTCCAAGTAGTAAATCGCACTCCTCGCGTGATTCAATTACAAAAACTTGCCGCCACTGATCCAATTGCCTTGCAACCCGGACAGGAATTAACATTGGAACATGGACATGGGACAACGCCAAATTTATCGCTAATTTTCTGGGATGACACTGGTTTGTCGGTACAGGCGAATGTCTCCAAGCCCAACTTTGGCACATTGCAAGTAGAATTTCGTCCTACGTGGAGTTTTCCAGGCGATCGCTCTATTTATATTCTTAACGATGGTCGTGTAGATGTGTTGTAACGGCTAGCAAAAATGTTATGAGTTAGGAATGTGGATTTAATAAAATACAGAACCTCACCCCCAACCCCTCTCCTT